>JAGATI010000014.1 GCA_017621295.1 Clostridia bacterium
AAAACATAGAAATACTTCTTACAATAAATAATGAAATAGAAAATGCAATATTTTTTAAAAAGGGTAGCTATAACTTAGATGATATTATACAATATACTAAAAAGTTACAAGACCAAAAATCAGACGAGCTATTAAAGTTCAAAACAAAAAAATTTAAATGCACAAAAGTACTATATGATGGTAATAAAATTTATAAAATGCAGTTTCAAGATTAAGGAGGAAAATCTTTCGTGGAAAACGCATCAAAAGCATTAATAATGGCAGTTAGTATAATATTAGGAATAATGATAATCACATTTCTTTTCTTTGTATTTGGAATGTTAAAAAACTACAATTCAAAAAATATAGTCAAAATAGAAGAAACAGAAACAGCTAGCTTTAATAAAGAGTTTTTTAAATATTATGAAAATGGAAAAGATGTGATAAAAGTGACAGTGCATGATATTATATCTATTTCTAATTTTGTAAAAGAAAATAATTTAAAATATGATGTAAAAGAAGCTACACAAAATTCTTATTATGTTACAATAGATGTATATACAAAAAGTGAAAAAATATATAATTTTGAAAAAATTAATCAAGATGAGTATACTAATTTTTTAGAGCAAAATAAAACTTTTAAATGTTCAGAAATTAGAATAAATAAAATAACAAAAAGAGTTGAATATGTAAAATATGAAGAAGTATAATCAAATATAGAAAGGATTATAATGAAACAAAAACTTATTATAATTATATGTATATTTTTATTTATAACATTAATATTTGTTTTAGGAATATACCATCACAATATAATTAATGCAGAATCAAATAAAAATAATAAAGAATTTGAAAAATATACTAAAGATGTAATTACAGGAACAGATCTAATTACAGTAATAAATAAAGCAATAGATAAAAATGAATTTAATGGAATATATAAAGATGAAAATTCAAAATATATAACAAATGATACAAATTCTATAAAAATAGAAATAAAATTTTTAGAAAAAGAAGAAGTTATAACAATGGAATCTATTTATAATTTGGGAATAGAAGAGTTTATAAAACATTATTCAAATAAGAAGTTCAAATGTAATCAAATCAAATATCATAATAAAACAAAAAATATAAGTTATTTGAAGTTTGAAGAAGTTTAAGCTATAGTAATAATTTTTAGAGTAAAAATCTAAAATTATATAAATAAAACTAGGGAGGAAATAAATATGGAGAATGCATCAAAAGCACTAATAATAGCAGGTTCAATAATATTGGCAGTATTAATTATAATACTTGGAATGTATTTTTATAACTTAGCAGCAGGAGCTGGAAAAAGTATAAATATGTCAGAATATGAAATTCAGCAGTTTAACTCTAAATTTACTATGTACGAAGGAAAAGTAACAGGTTCACAGGCAAAACAATTATGTGATGCAATAGAAAACCATAATGCTGCATATGTTAATGAACCAACTAAACAAGTAGGGGTTGCAGAAATTTCACAAGATGCTGTTGCAACAGACAGTTCAAAAATAGGGCAAGGGAGAGCAAGAAAATCATATATACAAGAAGGGTTAACATATGATGTGACTATTGGATATGATTTAAATACAGGACTTGTTTCTAATATAGGTATTAGAGCTACTACAGGACATTAAAACTAATGAAAGAACTAAATATACATATGGATATAAGTGGAATATGACTTAATAGTATTAAAAACAAAAAAGGAATAGGCTAACCTTTAATAAAACCTAAAAATAATGAAAAGCAAGAGGATAAAAGAAATGGAAAATGCATCAAAAGCATTAATAATAGCAGGTTCAATAATATTAGCAGTACTAATTATAGTTTTAGGAATGTATTTTTACAACCAAGCAGTAGGAATAGGTAAAAATATAAATATGACTGAATATGAATTACAAGCATATAATTCAAAATTTATTAATTTTGAAGGAAAAGCAAGTGGAACTAAAGCAAGAGAATTATGTGATGTAATGAAACAACATAATATTGTAAATTCTACTAATAAGGAAACAGGAGTATTTGCATATTATAATGCTCAAAGTGATAATACTTCTAATTTTACAGCCGTTATAGCTGATAGTAGTCTTAATACACAAATTGACAATGTTAAGAGTTTATTAAAAACAGGGAAGTTTTATGAGATTATATTGATTTATGATAACCAAAAGGGAATAGTATCAGCAATTAATTTTAAAGAATTATAAGGTAGTGATTGATAAATGGAAAATGTAGTACATGCAATAAAAGTTGCATTTGGAGCCATTGCTTTTTGTTTAGCACTTACAATTAGTTTTATGCTATTTGGAAGAATAAAACATGCACGGTAATGCAGTTTTATATTCAAAAGACGAAAGTTTATATTATGAAACTAAAGATTATGAAAAAGAAAATCCTGTAATAAAACAAAAACGAATTGTTGGATTAGAAACTGTTGTTTGTAGCATATTTAATTATCAAAATTCAGAAGAGGTTATATATTTAAGAAAAGGAAACTATAATCAAGATACAGGAGATGTATATAATGTACAAAAAATTTTATTATATACATCTAGCAAAAATTTGCAAGAAATAGATTGCTTTAATATTGAAGCTGAAACAAAAAGAATAGAAAATTGGACAAGTAATGAAGAAGAAATAAATAATCATACTGGTGTATTACTTTATGGTGGAATATATGACGGAAATAATTATGATGGACTAATTAATACAGATTTTAATAATAGCCCTAAATTTGTAGAAGAAATAGGTAAGTCTATAGTAGATGGAAAAGAAAAAACTTTTATTTATTATACAATTATTAATTAGGTGGACAAATAGAGGAGGTTATCATGGAAGATAGTGTAATTACAATAATAGCAATATTTTTAGCTGCAATACTTATGTTTATATTTCCTATGATGGCTGTTTCTGATAGATTGGATGATATATCACAATTATCTGTTCAATCTGAGACATCTGAGTTTGTAGATAGAATTAGAAAAAAAGGTGTTCTTACATTAGATGATTATAATGGATATATACGGAACAGCAAGCTTAGGAGGAGTTACACCATTAAATGTAGAAATCGAAATACAAATACTAGATGAGAATCCAAATATTGAAGCAAATAATAATGATAAAACAAAAATAGGGGAAAATTTATATTATAATATATATACAAGTCAAATAGAAGAAAGACTTGGAAAAGATGGAAAAATAGTACTAAAAGAAGGAGATATTATTAGTGTAAACGTAAAAAATACTAATAAAACATTAGGTCAGGTTTTAAGAAATATATTTTATAAAGTATCAGATGATGCATATGAAATTGCAGCATCTGATAGTGGCATAATATTAATAGACGGAAATATATAAATAAAAAAGAGAAAGGTGGATAAATATGAAATTACAACATTTTGCAGTTATATTCATAATTATTATATTACCAATCTCTTTTTTGCTTTCAGAATATATGGGGTCAAAAATAGAAGAAGTAAATATGCAAACAGAGTACAATTCAAGAATAAGTGATGCAACATATGATGGAGTGAAAGCATTTGAATTAAATACAAATAAAGAAAACAAAAAAATGTCAATAAAAGAAAAAAAACAAGAAGTAGGATATGCAATAGAGGTATTTTACAAAACACTTGCCAATAAATTTTCAGCTAGTGGTTATAATAGTGACTCTTTAAAGGATTATACACCTGCAATATTATTTAATCTATATGATGGGTTTTTTATCCAAAGCAAATATAAGAATGTAGAAAATAATAATTATGAATATGGATTAAAGCCATATGAATATTATTCATGTAGATATATAAAGTCAGATGATTTTGATTTTATTGTTAATTATACATTAGATAATTATATATCTATTTATGGAAAGGTAAATGGAGAATTTGTAAAAAAATCAGGATATCTAATTGATATTAGGAAAATAGATGAAGATTCAAAAAACAAAATTGACAATGGAGAGCAAGTAACTAATATTTATTATGATAATTTAAAAATTCAAAAAGAAATTTTAACAAATTTTGAAATAAAAAATGAAGGAAATTTAATTATACAAAATGAGAAAAATTATGAGAGTACAAGCGCCTTAGAATATTATATAGAATCATATAAATTTACAAAATGGGTAACAGAAAATTTAAAAAATATAAAACCAAAAGATTCTATAGATAGTAATACTTTGAAAAAAACAAATTTTTCTATAAATACAACTATAGAAAATGAAAATATTTTTGAAATTAATGATAATAATATACCAGAAAATAGGGATTCAGTATTTTATATGCATAAAGAATCTGTTATAAGAAAAAAAATAGAAGATAGCCTAATAACTGCAATTGCAAATTACAATCAATTTTCGACTGGAAATTATGAGTTTGTACTTCCAAATATAAAAGAAACAGATTGGGAAAATATTACTACTAAAGTTTGCATGACATCATTTGTTCAAGGATTATCTATAAAAGGAAAATATTACAATAATTATGAGGCTGTAGTAAGTAATACAAATACAGAGTTTGTAAATAAAAATGATCTAATTGTTATTGCAAATGATGGTAATTATCATACATTAAATTGCAAAGAGCTTATTAAAGAAACAGCAAAAAATAACGATTTTGCGCATGTAGCTTATTCAAAGCGAAATCTAATTAGAAAAAAAATGAAAGTAGAGGAAAATGGTAATACATATTATTATTATCCTCACATAGTAAATAATACAAAGAAAAACTATATGAATTGTTATAAATGTATTGTTAATTTATCAGAAGTATATAATTTAGAACAAGTTATATATGGAGAAGTAACAGATGAAAATGGAAATATTTTATATAATAAAGATACATTAAATAATATAAGAACAATATATTTTACTAGTTTGGCAAGAGAGAGATATGATTTAAGAAAGTAAATTGTTTAAAAATAAATAAAATTGGTTATTATAAAATAAGTGAGGTATTTTATGAAAAAAATAAGACCAATTTTATTTGTTTTTTTATTAATTATAATTTATATATATGTAGCATATATATCTTTATTTCCAAATAATATTATTATATTTGAAGGAGAAACCATAAGTTTAAATAGAATTTATGGAGTTGAAATAAAAGAAGTAGGAAATTTAGATTCAAACTTACTAACTAATAGTAAAACCATGCAAGCAGCAACAAATATTACAGAAAATAGAGCAAGTCAAATTGGAAAAACAAATATAAGTTTAAATTTATTTAATAGCATACCATTAAAACAAGTTGAAGTTAATGTAATAAAAAGAACAAAAGTGGTACCTTTAGGAAATGCAATAGGACTTAAATTATATACAAAAGGTGTAATGGTAGTTGGAATGTCAGAGGTACAAGGAGAAGATAAAAATAATTATAGACCATATGAAAATACAGGATTACAAGAAGGAGATATGATAGTCGAAATTGATGATGTAACAGTAACATGTATATCTGAATTAATAGATACAGTTAATAAATCTAAAGGTGATCAAATGAAAGTAAAATTTGTTAGAGATTCTGGCACAAAAATAACCAATATTACACCTATCAAAACATCTAGTAGTGAATATAAATTAGGACTTTGGGTAAGAGATGCTCGGGGGGCGGAGTTGGTACTGCAAGTTTTTTTGAGCCTGAAACAGGAATGTTTTGTGCTTTGGGTCATGGAATAACAGATGTAGATACAGGTGATGTTATTAATATAGCAAATGGAGAATTAGTTACTACTAATATTATTTCAATAGCAAAAGGTGAAAAAGGAAAACCAGGTGAAATTAAAGGAAGCATAGAGACAGGAGAGAAAATTGGAGATGTATTTAAAAACACATCATTTGGAATATATGGAACTATAAGTGAAAAGAGCAAATTAGGAATAAGTTCTAATGATGAAATAGAAGTAGCTTTAAGAGATGAAATAAAACAAGGTGAAGCAGAGATCATCTGCGAATTAGAGGATGGAAAAAAGGAAAATTACAAAATTCAAATTCAAAAGGTATATACAAGTAATAATTATGATAATAAAAGTATGTTAATTAAGATAACTGATGAAAGATTATTAGAAAAGACAGGTGGAATAGTTCAAGGTATGAGTGGTTCGCCTATAATACAAAATGGAAAATTTGTTGGAGCTGTAACACATGTATTAGTAAATGATCCTACAGTAGGATATGGAGTCTTTGCAGATATGATGATAAAACAGATGAAGACTACTTAGAAAAGGCTTTAAAGGATTATTTATAATAATGTATGAATTTTATTAATGAATAAATTTTTTTGCTAAGCAGTATAGTTTTAAAGCTATATTGCTTTTATATTTTAGTTATTTTATAAAATGAATTTCATAAATTTTATTTGGATAATGAAATAATTATATTACTAGTATGTACTTTTAAGAAATTGTAATTTTGGTAATAAAAACCATACAAAAATAATAAATTTATCTATGCTATGAAAAATTAGTATGATATAATAAAAGTATATTATAGGAGGAGTTAGATGGAATTGTTTAATGAAATTACAAATTCTTTTTATTTTACTGCAATTATAAGAATTTTAATAGGAATACTTCTTGCAGGAATAATAGGACTAGAAAGAGAAGTTTCAAGAGTTATTCAGAATGGAAAAGATGATTAATTAGAAAAGAGGTCAAAAAGTGAAAAAGTTTATAAAAAGATTAATACTTATATTAATAATACTAAGCTGTTTACTTGGTATATATTATTACAAAGACGAATTGATTAATCAAGTGGAAAATATTTCTTATAGATTTAATGAATTAGGATTAACAGAAAAACAAAATGAAATATATAGTGAAGCTGAAATACAAGAGATTATTAGTCAAACAAGTAATAATGTAAATGGTGAATATGAAGGGAAATTAGATAATTATTATTATAATCAATTGAGTTCTAATGCTAGAGTAATTTATAGAATTTTTAAAGATAATACAGAAAACTTAAAAACAGGTACATATAATATAAGATTACCATCAATATTAGAAAATACATTAAAAGAAGATGGTGGACAAGAAAAATTAAATCAAGATTTTCAAGATGCATGGGATGCTTTTAAATTAGATACTCCAGAGGTTTTTTATATTAATGTTAATAAAATGTGTTTAATGACAAAAACAATAACTAAAGGATTAAAAGTGAGCCATGAATTATATATACAAAATCAAAATAGTGAAAGCAGTCTAACAGATGGATGGAAATCAAAAGAAGAAGTAGAAAAATCAATAAATGAAATACAAAAAGTAAAAAAGGAAATTATAAAAAATATACCAGATAACGATTTCGCTAAAATAGTATATGTTCACAACTGGATTATAGATAATGTAAAATATGATACAACAACAACTAAAACAAACAATTCAAATATTTATGGTGGATTAGTAAAAAAAGAAGTAGTATGTGAAGGATATGCAAAAACATTTAAATACTTATTAGATGAGCTTAATGTACCATGTGTTTTAGTTTGTGGAACTGGAACAGATGAAAATGGTGAAACAGAGAAACATGCATGGAATTATGTGTATTTAAATGACGATTGGTATGCAGTAGATACTACATGGGATGATCCAATAATTATAGGAAATGGAAATTTAGATAATAATATAAAATATAAATATTTTTTAAAGGGGCAAGATGATTTTTTTAAAAATCATTTAGAGGAAGGAAGATTTACAAAAGAGGGAATAGAGTTTGTTTATCCAGAACTGAGTGTTACTAATTATAGAAATAAATAAAAAATTAGAAATAACAAAAAGCATGATAATTTATATTGTTAAAATTGATAATTAAGATATAATATAGATAAAGGTATTTCATAAAGGAGATGTTAGTTATGACAGATACAATGAAAGATATATTAAAGGAGTATGTAAATGGACTTATTTATATAATAGGTGAAGAATTAAATAAAGTAATACTATATGGTTCATATGCTAGAGGTGAGCAGAATCTTGATGGAGAAATAAGTGATATAGATATAATGATTTTAGTTAACAAAGATGACTGTGATATTAAGGTACTTCAGAAAAAGGTATTAGATTATAGTTATGATTTTGATTTAAAATACGATATATTATTATCTCCAATAGTAGAAACTACAGAAAATTATAATAAAAGATTAAAATATATGGCATTTTATAAAAAAGTACAAGCAGAAGGAGTGTTGTTAAATGGATAAAGAAGAAATTATAACTTTATCGAATTACAGATTGGAACAAGCAAAAGAAAACTTAGAAGAAGCAACAGTTTTATTCGAAAATAACAAATATAAGGGTGCAAGTAATAGAGCTTATTATTTAATTTTTCATGCAGTAAAAGCAGTATTAGCTATCGAACAGACAGATTTTAAAAAACACTCTTCTGTAATAGCATATTTTAATAAAGAGTATATTAGCAAAGATATATTTCCTAAAGAATTAGGCAAAAGAGTAAGTGAAGCTAGATTTTATAGAGAAAAAAGTGATTATGTAGATTTCTATATTATAACTAAAGAAGAATGCAATTTGCATTATAAAATGTTATTAGAATATGTGAATAACTAGAATATTCAAAAGAATTGTGACAAATGTAAAAATATATTTATACTAAATAAAGAAAATAAATCCAAATAAACATACCCGAGAAAAGTGTTCATTTGGATTTATTTCTTTTAATTATAAACTATTTCTTAGTTACAAGCATTGGACCAACTTTTGTAATAGTTCCAGCTCCTTGAGTAATTACTATATCATTAGAGATAGCATGAGTATGAACAAAATTAACAATCTCAGAAAAGCTAGGCATATAATAAGCTTTTTTTCCAAGAGCAGCTACTTCTTCAGCTAAATCTTTGGAACTTATATTATAAGTGTTTTTTTCTCTTGCAGCATATATATCAGTAATAATAATATTATCAAAATTTATTAAAGCTTTAGCAAAATCATTTAATAAGTTTTTAGTTCTACTATAAGTGTGAGGCTGAAATATTACCCATGATTGATTGTATTTTTTGTTTTTTAGTGCATTTGCAGTTGCTGTAATTTCAGTAGGGTGATGACCATAATCATCATAAACATTTACATTATTAAAAGAACCTACAAATTCAAATCTTCTATGAGCACCTGTAAATTTTAATAATCCATTCTTTATATCTTCTTTTTCAAGGCCATATACATAACATACACAAATACAAGCTAATGCATTTGATACATTATGAATTCCAGGTACAGATAATTTAATTGTTTTATAAAATGTATTATTGAAATAAACATCAAAACTTGCAAAACCATTTTGATCAAATTGTATATTTCTTGCAAAGAAATTAGCATGTTCATTTTTTATTCCATAAGTTATAGTTTTTGCAGTAGTAAATCTAGATAGATGTGAAGAATTTATGTCATCTGCATTTAATACAAGTAAACCATCATCAGGAAGTAATCGTACATATTTAGCAAAAGAAGTTTTTATATGTTCTAAATCTTTAAAATAATCTAAATGATCGTTATCTATATTTAATATTATTTCTGTTTTTGGAAAAAACTTTAAAAAACTTTCAACATATTCACAAGCTTCTATAATAAAATATTCACTATTACCAACTCTATAGTTACCATTTAATTGTTTTAATTCTGCACCAACTTGAACTGAAGGATCTTTACAAGCCTCTAAAAAGCAAACAGAAAGCATAGATGTTGTTGTTGATTTTCCATGTGTACCTGAAACACAAATGGTATTTTTAAAAGCTTTAGTAATTGAACCTAAAAAATCTGCTCTTTCAATAGTAGGAATATGAAGTTCTCTAGCTTTTTGCATTTCTATATCATCATTAGAAATTGCAGCAGAATATATAACAACATCTGATCTTGATAAACTTTGCAAGTCATGACCAATAGTAACTTTAATGCCATTTTTTATTAACTTATTTGTATTTTCTGAAGGATTTAAATCAGAACCAGTTACGTTAAAGTTCCAATTTTTTAGTATTTCGGCAATACCACTCATGCTAGTACCACCAATTCCTATCATATGTATATTTTTATATTGTTTTAACTCATCTATATTAGCCAATTTGAGCCACGCTCCTTAATTTAAATATTTAACCTAGCCTATTATATACTCAAAATAGATATATTTCAATAAAATTTTTGCATAAATAGTGCAAATTTTTATAGATTAACAAATGTTGTACTATATTGAACATAAAAGATGTGAAATTATACCTTTAAATATAGTAAATTAATTGAATATAAAATTATTACTAGTTTCTCTTATTTAACTATAATTAAAAATAAAAATTTATCATCTTCTAAAAAAACAATAATATATTTTATATACTGAGCTTTTTTTCTGAATATACAACAAAAATAAGGGGATAATAAGTAAAGAAATTATTTATCTTATTATATGTAGTATTTACCAAAAAAGTTAAAAATATACTAAATAAGAAAAAAATGTAAAAATAAGAAGGATAAATTATTTTTTTGGTGAATAATATACTAGTACATATAATATGTACAAAATTTTTATAACAGTGGAAGGCGGTGCTCAAATGCAAATTACAGATGTACGTTTAAAAAAAGTTAATTCAGGAAACAGAATGAAAGCTGTTGCTTCTGTAACATTCGATAATGAATTTGTTGTACGTGACATTAAAGTTATCGAAAGTCAAAAAGGATTATTTATTGCTATGCCAAGTAAAAAATCTTTTGATGGAGAATACAAAGATATAGCTCACCCAATCAATCGTGAAACAAGAGAAAAAATTCAAAATGCTATATTTGAAGTATACAATGCTCCAGAAACTGAAGAAGCTACATCAGTTGAAACTGAAGAAGCATCTTCAGAAGAAACAGCAGAATAATAAATGAAAGAAGATGATATAAATTTTCATCTTCTTTTTATGTCTCCAAAAATTGTTACAGGTTAATGGCTTTTAAGTTAATATTTAACAGATAGAGCCAATAGTCCGGCTTTAGGTAGTCTTATATATTATAATAAAAAA
>JAGATI010000176.1 GCA_017621295.1 Clostridia bacterium
CGTGTGCTCTTCCGATCTGTATTTTTTCTTGATAATAATTTTTGTTAGTTACTAATTTATGAATTTCCTCAAATGTTACATAATTATCGTTATAAAGTCTACATAACTTTATACATTCTGTTAAAATTTTTTCTGCTTCATCAAGCCAATAAGATTCTGTATTATTTTTTGAAAATAATAATAATATTGTTTTTAATCTATTTGCTAGTACAGAAGCTTTTAAATTAGGTTTATTTAGGGGGTTATATTTATATTTTCCATTAAGTTCTATTACAATTATGTCATCTAATCTATTGTAAATTTTGGCATACTTATATACTTCATGATAATAGTTTCCCTTAACATCTAATATTAACATACCAATTTTTTCAGAAGTATTAAAATGGTTATGTTCAATTAATTGCCTTGTAAAAGGATACATAGCACTACTTGTTTTACCAGTTCCAATAGTACCAGTAATTAATATATTCTGATAGAGTGATTTTTCTGGAATATATATGTCATTTTTTTTCTCATCATATCCTATATATAAATTGAAATTAGAAGCAGATAAATCTAATTTTGTATGATGATTTATTATTGGCGTTTTTTGGCTTTTTTTATAAATTTTGATATATATTAGATTAGAAATGATAATAGAAGAAAAAATATATACAATAACAAATAAAATTTTTATATTATTCCATAGGACAGGATAAGTTTTACAAATATTAAATGGGTGAATAGCATATGGGAAAATTAAATTATTAGATAGATATATAGGGAAAAAAATAAGTATACCTAATATAAATAAAATAGATGAAAAAATGAAAATAAAGGTATTTTTTTTCATAATTGTTTACTTTAAGTCCTCTTTTTTTATTAATAATTTAGAACCTTGTTTCTTATGGAAAATTTTTGTTTCTAAGAATGTATAAATTGTATAGAATGTAATAAAGATATTAAATAAAAAAGTTAAAAGAAATAAATTAAATAATTTTTGAATTAATATCACTCCTCTCAAATTGATTGGATAATATAATATTTTTTTTATTTTGTCTATACTTTTTTGAAAAAAAGTGGTAAAATTTTCATATTATATAAATAAGAGGTGATAATGATGTTAAGAATCTGGAATACACTAACGAGAAAAAAGGAAGATTTTGTACCAATTAACATAAAGGAAAATGTAGTTAATATGTATTCATGTGGTCCAACTGTATATAATAGAGCACATATTGGAAATATGAGAGCTTATGTTTTTATGGATACTTTAAGAAAAGTACTTAAATATAATGGATATAAATTAAATCATGTAATGAATATTACAGATGTAGGACATTTAACATCTGATGCAGATGAAGGAGAAGATAAAATGGAGAAATCTGCAAAAGAGAAAAATATGTCTGTATATGAAATTGCTAAAATTTATACAGATGCTTTTTTTAAAGATATAAATAAATTAAATATAGAATCTCCAGAACATATAGCAAAAGCAACAGAACATATAAAGCAAATGGAAGATTATGTAATACAAATAATGAATAATGGTTATGCTTATGAAACTTCTAAGGGAGTATACTTCGATACAAGCAAATTAGAATCATATGGAGAATTATCTAAAATTGATTTAAAAAATCAAAAAGCAGGAGCAAGAATTGAAATAGATCCAGAAAAGAAAAATCCATTAGATTTTGCTATATGGATAAAAGCTCCTAAAGAGCATATTATGAAATGGGATAGTAAATTTGGAAAATGTTATCCAGGATGGCATATTGAATGTAGTGCAATGTCTAAAGAATATTTAGGTGATGTATTTGATATTCATACAGGTGGTGTTGATCATATACCTGTTCACCATGAAAATGAGATAGCTCAGTCAAAAGGTGCAACAGGAAAAAATCCAGCACACTATTGGATGCATGTAGAATTTCTATTAATAGATAATGGAAAAATGTCTAAAAGCTTAGGAAATGTATATTTAATTGATGATTTAGAAGCAAAGGGAATAGAGCCATTAGCATATAGATATTTATGTTTTACATCACATTACAGAAATAAATTAAACTTTACATGGGAAGCAATTGATTCTGCGCAGAAGTCGCTACATAGATTAAGAAACTTGACTAAATTACAAAAAGATGGAAATGAAGATATTGATGAAAAAGTGTTAAAAAAATATGAACTAGAGTTTTTAGATGCAATTAATGATGATTTAAATATGCCACTTGCTATTTCAATTGCATGGGAAGTTGCAAAACAAGAAAAAAAATCAAATAGGTATTATGAATTATTAATGAAGTTTGATAAAGTATTATCACTTAATCTTAATGATGTGATGGAAAATGATGTTATTGTTCCAAAAGAGATAGTTAAATTATTAGAGGATAGAAGAAAAGCAAGAGAAAATAAAAATTATGAATTATCTGATGAATTAAGGGATAAAATAAAGGAAAAAGGATATGCAGTAAAAGATACTAAAAACGGTCAGGAAGTAGAAAAAATATAATATAAACTTTTTGGCAGGAGAAATTTTAAAAAAAATTTATAGGTTTACAATAGATATGTCACAGTAAGTGAAAAAATAAAAAATGAGAAATACCAAAAATATGATAAAATGTTTTTAACCA
>JAGATI010000031.1 GCA_017621295.1 Clostridia bacterium
TAAATTAAAGAATGTTATTAAAATGTAACAGGATGTTAATATTTTATATGGGGGATGAATTTTTTATGAAGGAAAAAACTATAGATGAAGACTTTTACATAGACGGTTCTTTAGCTCTTCAAAATAACACAGATTATAGTGAACATATTAAAAAGGTAGGAATATATAGTAAATATATTAAAAGAATAATAGATGTATTTTTGTCAGTTATAGGTTTAATTTTATTATCACCTATTTTTTGTTTTATAGCAATTGCAATAAAACTAGATTCACAAGGTGCAATTTTTTATAAACATAAGAGAATTGGTAAAAATGGTAAAATAATATATTTATATAAATTTAGAAGTATGTATACAGATTCTAAAGAAAGACTAGAAATGTTACTTAAAAATCCAGAGATAAAAAAAGAATGGGAAGAAAATTTTAAATTAGAAAATGACCCAAGGATAACTAAAGTAGGAAATTTATTAAGAAAGACATCTTTAGATGAATTACCACAATTATTAAATATATTAAAAGGTGAAATGAGTATTATAGGGCCAAGACCAGTAATTGATGAAGAATTAGAGAAGTATGGACCAAATAAAAATAAATTTCTAAGTGTAACTCCTGGGCTAACTGGATGGTGGGCTTGTAATGGGAGAAGTGCTACTACATATGAAGATAGAATGAAATTAGAATTATATTATGTGGAAAATCAGAAATTTTCATTAGATATTAAATGCTTTTTTAAAACAATTACAACTGTATTAAATAGACAAGGTGCAAAATAGAAAATAAATTATTACAGAGATGAAGTAAACATGAGATGCTAAAAAAATATAGAAAAACTAAATTCCAAATGATTTGAAAGATTGATATGATATAATAATCTAAATATAAAATTGTTTTTGTTTTAAGATAAAAATACAAAAATTAAAATCATATTAGTAACTGGAGAGTATATATGTGAAAATAAAAAGTTAATGAAATTGAGATATTTATATGTATTGAGAAAGGAACTAGCATGAAGTGTGAATTAGAACCAATTAGAATAGCTCAGATAATTGGAAAGTGGCTTGGCGGTGGAGTTGAAGCAGTTGTGATGAACTATTATCGCAATATTGATAGAGATAAGATACAATTTGATTTTATATGTGATGAAGATTCAACAAATATTCCATTTGAAGAAATAGAAAAGCTTGGAGGTAAAGTAATATTAATTCCTCCATATCAAAAAGTTTTAAAATATCATAAAGAATTAAAAAGAGTTCTTAAAGAAGGAAAATATAAAATAGTACATTCTCATATTAATACATTATCAGTCTTTAGTTTGTTTGCAGCGAAATGTGCTGGAGTACCAGTTAGAATTGCACATTCTCATAGTACTACTAATCAAAAAGAAAAGAAGAAAAATTTAATTAAACAAGTATTAAGACCTTTTTCAAAATTATTTGCAACAGATTATATGTGTTGTTCAGAATTAGCTGGAAGATGGTTATTTGGGGATAGAGAATATGATAAAGGAAAAGTATATTTATTAAATAATGCAATTGATATAGAAAAGTTTGAATATAATGAACAAATAAGGAAAAGAAAAAGAGAAGAATTAGGAATTAGAGACAGTACTTTAGTAATAGGACATGTTGGCAGATTTGTAGAACAAAAAAATCATATGTTTTTAATTGATATTTTTAGTCAAGTACATAAAAAAAATGAAGATACTATTTTACTTCTTATTGGACAAGGTCCTTTACAAAATCAAATAAAAGATAAAGTTAAATCTTTAAAGTTAGAAAAATTTGTTAAATTTTTAGGACAAAGAAATGATGTTAATGAATTATACCAATCTTTTGATATATTTTTATTACCAAGTTTGTATGAAGGTTTAGGTATGGTATTAATAGAAGCACAATGTGCTGGTTGTTATTGTATTGCTTCAACTGAAGTTCCTAAAATTGCTAAAGTTACTAATAATTTAAATTTTATTAAATTAGAAGATTCTAGTGAACTGTGGGGAATAAATGCTGTTAAAGGATTAAATAAAGTTAATAGAAAAGAATGTATCAAAAGTATAAAAGAATTTGGTTATGATATAAAGGAAGAAAACAAAAAATTAGAGAATTATTATTTATACAGAAGGTGTTGTAATGTTACAAAAAATTAAAAAAGTAAAAATTAAAGATTTATTAGGATTTTTTATACTTATAGTTGCTTTTCCATTTGCCTTAGTAGTGAAAATAAAAAATAGAAATAATCCAATCTGGTTAGTATGTGAGTTGAAAAATACATGTAGAGATAATGGATACCATTTTTTTAAATATGTAAGAATTAATCATCCTAATGTTAAATGTTATTATGCAATAAATAAAAAAAGTATAGATTATAATAAGATAGCAGAATATAAAAATATTATTCAATTTGGTAGCTTTAAGCATTGGATTTATTATTTGGCATCAGAATATAATATTAGTACTCACAAGGAAGGAAATCCCAATCATACAGTTTTTACTATAGTCCATTTGTATTTACATTTGTTAAATAATAGGGTATTTTTGCAGCATGGTATTACAAAAGATAATGTTCCTATGTTTTATTATAAAAATACATATTTTAAGTATTTTATTTGTGGAGCTAAAAGAGAGTATGAATATATAAAAGAGGTTTTTGGATATCCAAAAGAAAATGTTGTATACACAGGATTTGCAAGATTTGATAATTTACATGATAAAAAAGTTAATAGAAAAAAAATATTATTAATTCCTACTTGGAGAAGATGGTTTGAATTAGCGACAAGTGAAAATGAATTTATAGAATCTGAATATTGTCAAAGATGGAATGAATTTATTAATGATAAAGAACTAGTAGAGTTCTTAGAAAAAGAAAATCTTGAATTAATTTTTTATCCTCATTATCAAATGAAAAAATTTATAAATTGTTTCAATGTAAAATCAGAAAGAATTAATATTATTGTAAATGATAATGTTGATATTCAACAATTATTAAAAGAATGTAATCTTATGATAACTGATTACTCAAGCGTTTATATGGATTTTGCATATATGAGAAAACCAGTTATATATTATCAATTTGATTATAATAAATATCGTGATTCTCATTTGTTAGAAGGATATTTTGATTATGAAACAGATGGGTTTGGAAAAGTTTGTAACAGTAAAAATGAATTAGTAAAACAAATAATTAAATATTGTAAAAATGAATTTGAAATAGAAAAAGAATATATCACAAGAATGGATGCTTTTTTTGAATATTCAGATACAAAAAATTGTGAAAGAATATATGATGTATTAAAGAAAGGAAGGCAATATGTATAAAGAAAGTCTTATATCAATCATAGTTCCAGTATATAGTGTTAATGTTGATTATTTGAAGCAATGTATTCTTTCGATAAAAATGCAAACATATGAAAGAATTGAAGTGATAATTATTTGTGATGGGGCAAGTGAAGAAATTGTTAACATTTGTAAAAGTATTACTTGTGATGATAATAGATTCTTAATAATAAGTCGTGAAAATCGAGGTGTTTCATATACAAGAAATGAGGGAATATTAAAGGCAAAAGGAGAATGGATTACATTTGTTGATGCAGATGATTGGCTTGATAAAAACGCATGTGAGATTTTTGCTAATAAAATAATAAAAGATAATTTAAATTTTGATTTTGTTATGATGAAAAATTATATTAATACTGAATCAATTCAAACTGAAGTAATTAATGGATTTGATTCTGATTGTATTATTGATAAAGATGTAATATTTAATATGTTTCAGTCAACATTTGGATCAAAATTTGGAACACATAAATACTGTGAATCAGTATGGAAAAACTTTTATAATAAAGACTTTATAAACAAAAATAAAATACTATTTGATGAAAATGTAAAAGTCGGAGAAGACATGTTATTTAATTACAAGGTCTGGAATAAGTGTAATAAAGGTTATTATATTAATAATGCAATTTATCATTATAGAAAAAATGAAGAGTCTGTAATGAATTCAGATTATAATAAATTAATAATTAAATATGATGAATTATATCCGAAATTTGAAGAAGTTGTTAAAAGTTTAGATAATAAATATAAAGAAAATAGTGAACTTTTTGCAATACGACAATTAGAGAGATTTTCACTTAATTTTATGTTTAAGAAAGTAAGTAAATATAAAGAATTTAAAATTTTAGTGAATAAAGAATATTATAGAAAAAATATTAAAAAGGCAAATATTAAAAACCTACAATTAAAACATGCAATTTTTTTGTTTCTTATTAAATTAAAATTGTATCACTCTCTAGAGTTAATGTGTAGAATTTTTAATAAAAATAGGAGGAATAAATTATGATTATATATTTGCTAGTTTTTCTAATTGTCGAAATTTTAGCTATTATGTGTAATAAAATAGAAAAGAATAATAAAACTACAAAAATATTTGCTTTTCTAATTATTATAATTTTGTCTGTTTTTGCAGGAGTACGAGATTTAACAATTGGAACAGATGTTAATGTATATGGAGCAAATTGGTTTAAGATTGCTTGTGATTGTCAAAGTTTTAAGGATTATATTGGTTTAATCAATACTACAGATATAGGATATTTGTTTATTAATTATATTGTTTCTAGATTTACTACTAATGTTAATATATTTTTATTTATTATTCAATTAATATGTAATAGTTTAGTGATAATAACTCTTTATAGATATAGAGAAAGATGTCCATTTTGGTTATCACTATTAACTTATTTATGTATTTTTTATTGTAGAACATTTAATATTCTTAGACAGTCAATTGCTCTGTCAATATTGTTTTATTCAATAAAATACTTATATCAAAATAAAAATATAAAATATCTAATAGCTATTATGATTTCATCATTATTTCATTATACAGCTATTTTTTGTGTAATTATATTAGTTTTAAAGAAAATATGTGAATCAAAATCTAAATATAAAAATTTATATTTGCTTTTAATATTTTTGATAACTATTGTATCAGTTTACTTCATAAAAGATGTAATTGCTATTTTATATTCAATAGGATTAGTAAATGTAAAAATATACAATTATTTATTTACGTTTGTTAATGATAATGATGTTGATTTATTTGGAATAGATTTTTTTGTTAAAACAGTATTTTTGATAGCTATTTATTTTAGTTATAAAAAAATTAATAAAAAAGAGGAATTAACACAATTTTTATTTTTTGTAACAATAATGGAATTTGTTATTTTTCAAATTAAAAATATAATATTGTATTCAGATAGAATAGCACTATATTTTAATTATTTTATACTATTATTATTACCACAAGCGAGTTCTAATATTTCTACAAAACCTAAAGATAGGTTAATAGTAAATGCAGTTTTTTCCACAATATTAATTATTTATTGGATTTATAAATATGTTTATGCTGGTTCTTGTGATGTATATCCATACACATCACATATTTTAGGAATCTAGGATAAAATAATATTGTAATTGATAATATTTGTTAGTATATTTAGATAACATTCTAAATATATGATACACATAAAGAGATAATAGTATGAGATACATTTGTTATATATAACATAAAAGGTGAAAAAGAATTAAATTTAGATATTATAATATATTTTATTATGAATAACATGAGGTAATTTATATGAAAATTTATTTAAAGGCTTATACAGAAAAAAACTTAGGTGATGATATATTTATAAAAATAATGACAGAAAGATATAGAAATCATGAATTCTTTTTAGTTTCATGAAAGAATTATCTGAATTTTGATAACTTAAATATAAAAAGACATAGAATTATGAATAAAATAATGAAGATAGTGTCTAATGATAGAGTATCATATGAGAAAATATATATAAAAAAATTTGATATTACAGTTCTTTTAGGTGGAAGTATGTTTATTCAAAATGATAAATATATAAAAAAATCCATTTTGGAGAATTCAAAAAAATATTATATTATAGGCAGTAATTTTGGGCCATATAATACAAGTGAATATCATAAATATTATGAAAATATATTTAGGGGAGCAATAGATATATGCTTCAGAGAAAAACATTCATATAATCTATTTAAAGATTTACCAAATGTTCGTTATGCATCAGATATAGTTTTTTCAATGGATATATCAGATATAAAGATAACGAATAATAAGAAAGTTGTAATCTCAGTAATAGAATGTGAAAGAAAAGCGAGTATAGTAGATAAAGAAAAATATGAAAATAAAATGGTAGAAATGTCTAAGTACTTTATAGAAAAAGGTTATGAAGTAACATTAATGTCATATTGTAAATCGGAAAAAGATGAAGAAGCAATAGAATCTATATTAACGAAGTGTGATAGTAAACTAAAAGAAAGAATTAGTGTATATTATTATACAGGTAACATAGAAGAAGCACTTAATGTAATGGGGGATTGCCAAATTGTTGTTGGGGCTAGATTTCATGCCAATATTATAGGATTATTATTGGGAAAAACTATTATTCCAATTGCATATAGTGATAAAACTATAAATGTTTTAAATGATATGAATTTTAAAGGAAGAGTTTTGAAAGTTCAGGATATAGATAGATTTGACGTAAATTCATTAACTGAAGATGATTTAAATTATAAACATGATATATCATTTCAAATAAAAGATGCACAAAAACAATTTGAGAGATTAGATGAACTATTAAATAAAAAGGATTAATGGAGGAAGTCATGTCAAGAGAAAAACAATTGGTAAAAAATACAGTGATAGTTGCAGTTGGGAAAATATGTACACAATTTATAAGCTTCTTTTTATTACCATTATATACAGCAATGCTTTCGACTGAGGAATATGGAACAGTTGATTTACTTAATACATATATTTCTTTATTATTACCATTAATAATATTACAGATAGATCAAGGAATATTTAGATTTTTGATAGATGCTAGAGAAAGTGAAGAAGAAAAGAAATCTTTAATAAGTACAACTGTGATAATTGTAACATTACAGTCTATAGCCTATTTAATCATATATGTTATAGTAGGACAATTTATTAATAATGAATACAAATATTTTTTAGCAACAAATGTTGTAGCTAGTATATTTTCTTCTATTATGCTACAGATTTCTAGAGGTCTAGGTGATAATAAAGTATATTCTATAGGAAGTTTAATTTCTGCATCTGGAACTGTTATTCTTAATGTTATATTTATAGTTATATTTAAATGGGGAGCATATGGTATGCTACTTGCTTCTTTAATTGCAAATTGCTTATGTGCGTTATTTGTTTTTATAAAGAAAAAAATATATACATATGTTTCAAAAGGAGCGTTTAGTAAAGCTCAATTGAAAAGTATTTGGAAATATTCTATTCCACTAGTTCCTAATATGTTATCTTGGTGGATTGTTAATGCTTCAGATAGAACTATAGTTTCAAATATAATTGGTATTAGTGCAAATGGTATATATTCAGCTGCAAATAAATTTTCAAGTGTGTGTATAACTTTTTTTAATATTTTCAATATGACTTGGTCAGAATCAGCTTCTATGTATATTAAGGATAAAGATAGTTCGCTATATTTTACTAATATTATGAATACAGCATTAAGAATATTCTCAGCAATTTGTATAGGAATAATAGCAATTATGCCTTTTGTATTTCCTATATTAGTAAATGAAAAGTTTAATGAAGCATATTATCAAATTCCAATATTAATGATATCTACATTATGTAATATAATGGTTTCACTACTTGGTTCAGTATATGTAGCACAAAAGAATAGTAAAGAAATTGCCAAGACTTCGATATTTGCAGCTGTAATAAATATTAGTGTTAATTTAGGTTTAGTTAAATTTATTGGATTATACGCAGCTTCAATTTCAACACTTGTTGCATATTTAGTAATGGCTATTTATAGATATATAGATGTGCAAAAATATATAAAGATAAAAGTTGATTTTAAATTAGTTTTATATACTGTACTTATTTCAATTATAATATTTACAACATACTATATGAGAATCACTTGGTTATCTATAATTTCTCTTAGTATAACAGTTTTGTATATTATATTAATTAATAGAAATACTATGGGAATTATAGTTAATGTTTTGAAACGAAAGAACAATAAAAATTAATGTAAAATCATCTATGTATATTGTTTTTTTTATTTATTATGATAAAATATTAAAAATAAATTGTTATTGCCCAATATATTAATTTATTTGACAATAACAACAAATAAATTATATATTTTTTGCCTAAATAAAATGGCAGAATGGGGGTTGTTTTATGAAATTAATAAAAAGAAGCTTAATAATTCTAATGGCATTTTTTTTAGGGATGATTGTTTTTTCAATCTCTAATAATGTACAAGCGATGACTGGGGCAGAAATGAAGAAAAAGCTTGAGTATGTAGAAAATAATGTAGATGGGCTTAAAAATGGTCAATATTTTACAGGAAGCTATAAAGGATATGCATGGTCTTGTTATGGATTTGCTAATGCAGTAGCAGATGAGGTTTTTGGTAGTTCACATTATACTAGTCCAAATGATTGGCAATGGTATGGTAATTTAGATAATCTATGTATTGGTGATGTTATTGAATACTATGAGCCAGCTTCAAGCAGTGGAACACATTGTTTTATTGTTACAAATCTAGATGGTACTAATATTGAGGTAACAGATTCTAATGGTTTACGGAGATTATAAAAATCGCTGGCATAAAGGATGGACTAATCATTATGACTTAACTAAAGCAGGTTATGGGATCCAGGCAGTTTGGCATCACAAAGGTAGTAATGTAAAAAGATTTGATACAACACCACCACAAATTAGTGATCAAGAAGTAGTTGTAAGCTCAATGACAGAAAATAGTTTCAAAATTAGAGCAAAAGTGACTGATGAATCTGGAATTAAGGAAGTTGGTGTTAATGTTTGGACAAATAATAATGGTCAAGATGATATTAAATGGAGATTAATGACTAAAAAAGGCGATTATTATGAATATACTGTTTATTCTAAAGACCATAATAATGAAAAAGGATTATATACTGTACATCTGTATGCAACAGATAATGAAGGTAATCAGGTAGGTTATGCATATAATGCTATTACAATGGGAACTAATGTTGAAAATAATTTAGGAGAGTTTACCGCAAGAATTGTACCTAAAAAAAATACAAATTATGTAATGGGAACTGATGGAACAAATGCAAATGGTACAGCAGTTGTTTTAAAATCAAAATCAAATACAGATAATAGTCAATTATGGAAATTTACAAAGCAATCTGATAATACATATAAAATAATAAATGTTGCTACAGGTAAATCATTAGATGTTAATGGTGGATATGATGATAATGGTACTAAAGTTCAGTTATACAATGACAATAGTTCTGCAGCTCAGAGATTTTACATTATGAATTACAATGATGGATATAGAATCGTACCAAAATCAACTAAACAAGTAAAATCTCTTGATATAAATAATGGAACTATGTCAGATAATAATAAAATTCAACTTTGGGAAACTAATAGTGCAACTCAAAATGCTCAGACATGGAAGTTTGAAAAAGTTGCAACAGGGCTAACTTTAAATACAACTAGTGCCATATTAAATAAAGGAAGTACAAAGACAATAATAGCAACAATAACACCATCAGATGCTTATAATAAAACTGTTACATGGACTTCTAGCAATACTACAGTTGCTACAGTAAGTTCTTCTGGTGTAGTAACAGCTAAAAAAGCAGGCACAACAGTTATAACAGCAAAGACAAATGATGGTAGTAACTTGACTAAACAGTGTACAATAACAGTAAAAGATACAGATTTACCTTTTAAGGATGTGAAATCTAATGATTGGTATTATGAAGCTGTAAAATATACATATAATAATAAAATGATATCTGGATATAATTCAACAACATTTGCTCCAAATGATAAATTAACAAGAGGAATGATAGTAACAATTTTATATAGAATGGAAGGTAGTCCAAGCAACAATGGAAAATCAAAGTTCACAGATGTAAATTCAACAGAATGGTATTCACAAGCTATAAAATGGGCATCTGATAATGGTATAGTACATGGTTATACTGGAACAACAAAGTTTGGACCAAATGATAATATATTGAGACAGGATTTAGCAGGAATTTTAAGAAATTATGCAAAATATAAGAATAAGAATACAAATATAAGTAGTAATTTATCTAAATTCTCAGATTACAAAAAAATAAGTAATTATGCCAATTCATCAATGCAGTGGGCAGTGGGAACAGGTGTTATAACTGGAAACGTTAGTAGTAGTGCCAGTTTAACATTGAATCCAAGAGGAACAGCAACAAGAGCAGAAGCAGCAGCTATGATTCAAAAGTATTGTCAAAAAGTAGGAAGATAATATTAAAATAATATTTTATATAAATTTATCGGAATATATTATATTTTGGTAATCAGTAAGACTTGTAAAATAAAAATATACAATAGAAAGATTACAATAAAACAAAGATTGCAAGATTTAAGTAATAATGAATATGATATTTAGCAGAGCCTAGAGAGGAATACTAGAAACATACAGAATCGATAAAAGAAGAAATATAACAAATTAATTAAAATAATAAAAGTTAGATTTAAAATGAAGTGAACTAAAGTTATCAGACAAAAAGTTTAACAAGGAGGTTTTGCTTCAAAAGTCTAACTTTTTATTATATATATAATTTGTAAAAGTAATTTTATTTAATATTTACTTGTACATTATTTAGGGTTATGATATAAATAATCTAGAATTTAAATTATAAATAAGATTGGAGTAAATATGGAAAATATAAAAATATTCGCATGTCCAACAGCAGAACAATTTACACAAGAAATATGTAATCACTTAAATTTAGAAATTGGAAAAATAAAATATCAGAAGTTTTCAAATGACAACAATTTTGTACAAGTTTTAGAAACAGTAAGAGGACAAGACGTATATGTAATACAAACAACTGAGCCACCAGTAAATGAAAGAATAATGGAACTTCTAATAACAGTAGATGCATTAAAAAGAGCATCAGCAGGGAAAATTAATGTTGTTTTACCATATTATCTATATTCAAGATCTGATAAAAAAGATCAACCAAGAGTTCCTGTCTCTGCTAAATTAATTGCTCAATTAATAGAAGCTGCTGGAGCTGATAGAGTAATAACATGTGACTTACACAATCCAGCAATTCAAGCATATTTTAATATTAATTGTGATAGATTGTCAGCACAAAATTTATTACAGTCATATTTTAAAGAAAAAAATTTAGAAGATATGGTTATTGTAGCAACAGATGCAGGTAGCTCAAAAAAAGCATATAAATATTCAACATATTTTGGATGTCCTATTGCATTAATTGATAAAAGAAGAGATGGAAATGATGATAAAGCAATTGCAACTACTGTTATAGGTGATGTAAAAAATAAAAATGCAATTATATTTGATGATGAAGTAGATACAGCAGGTTCAATGATTGAAACAGCTAAGATACTAGAAAAATTTGAAGCTAAAAATATTTATGCAGGATGTACGCATGGAATTTTATCGGGACCTGCAATTGAAAGAATTAAAAATTCACCGATAAAAGAATTAGTAATAACTAATACTGTTCCATTAACTAAGGAAAAGCAAATTGATAAAATTAAGGTATTATCTATTGCACCAACATTTGCTGAAGCAATATTAAGAATACATGAAAATAAGCCGTTAGGGGAACTATTAAAGATATATTAAAATGTAATTAATTTATAAATGATTTTTATATAAGTTGGCTAAAGAAATAAATCTTAATTTAAGATAATTCCAAATGAAATGTCAAAATATGCAATGCGAAAATAATTGCAAATAAAATAATCTAATTATATAATAACCTTAAATCAGGGGCAGTTATACAAAATAAAAGTATAACTTGCCCTATTTTATTTCAAAAATATTTAATTTCTAAAGGCAGATTCTTGCCAAAAATTCAAAGGAGTGATTTTATGTCAAAAAAGGAATTATTAAAATTAACAAATGATTATATTTTTAAAAGAACATTTGGATATAAGGGTGAAGAAGAAGTAACAAAAGTCTTCCTAAAAGACCTTTTAGAAATCGAAATAAAAGAAATAGAATTAGACCAAAACACAATAACAGAAAAAGATATAATTACAGATAA
>JAGATI010000032.1 GCA_017621295.1 Clostridia bacterium
AAGAAATGGAAAAGTCAATATCAAATTAATGAAAAAATTAAAAATTAAATTAATGAAAAAATTCAATATAGATCTAGTGAAATACCAAATTTAAAATCTGATATTTCACTTTTATTTTTATAATCTAAAAAAAGCTTCTTCCTTTATTTGTTTTTCATTATAAATATCAAATAAATAGCACATTTCGTAAAATAAAGTATCTGGTGTAAGTTTTTCTTGTCTTTGGATTAAATTTAATAATGCTATTCTTGCATAGCATGTACATTCTTGATTACTCATTATTTTCTACTCTCCATTTCTTCTAATTTATCCTTTAATCTATAAGATGGTCCAGTTATTTTTATGACATTAGAATGATGCAACAATCTATCTAAGATTGCATTTGCAAGAGTATTATCACTAAATATTTCACCCCATTTTGAAAATGGCTGATTTGTTGTTATAATTGTTGAATGTTGTTCATATCTTTTTGCTATTAACTGAAAGAATAAATTTGCTCCATCTCTGTCTACTGGT
This sequence comes from Clostridia bacterium, assembly GCA_017621295.1. The sequence continues at coordinate 517 of JAGATI010000032.1, forward strand.
AAATATCCTATTTCATCTATTATTAAGACTGAATATTTACAAAATTGTTTTAATCTTTGCTCTAATCGATTTTCATTATGTGCTTTTCTTAATTGCATTATCAAATCATGGCATGATATGAAATATGTAGAATATCTTTTCTTTGCTGCTGCTATTCCTATTGCTGTTGCTAAATGTGTTTTCCCAACTCCACTACTTCCTACAAAGAGTATGTTTTCATTTTTTTCTATAAATCTTAAACCTTCTAATTCTAATATTTGTTGCTTATTAATTCCTGGTTGATATGTAAAATCAAAATCTTTTACTTCTTTTTCAAAGGGGAATCCTGCTACTGATACTTGTATTCTTGATGCTCTTTCATCTCTATATTGTATTTCTTCTTCTGTTAAAGTGTATAATACATCTACTATTGATATATCTTGTCCTTTTAAACTATCTAAATAATTTGGCAGATAATTTAACATTTTTTCTAATTTTAATATTTCTAAATTGTTTAACAATTTATTGTAATTTATCATTTTCTTCTCCTATTCTAACAACATATCCATATTGTTTAAGTTTTTTTCTATAAATTCTTCTATTTCTTGCTCAGTCTTATTCTTTAATGCATCAGATTTTAATATCTCTTTTGCATGTTCTTTCTTGTAATTTAGAATTTTATCACTTATTTGATAAGTAACTATCAAATCTGTGCTATAATATATATTAAGAGAATTGCCGTTTTCTTTAACGGTTAGATATTCTCCTATAAATCTTATTGGAACAGAATATTTGTGCTTTTTGTATGTAATCATTGATTCTTTAGAAACTTTGTATCCTTTATTTTTGGCGAAGTATGGAGATACAACTTCTAATGATGGCAAACAAAGCAGATATTTTTGTTCCTCTTTTAATCTATTTACTGGCTTTTCAATTAAATTTATATCTTCATTATTTATTTCTTCCATTAGATTATTTACGATTTTATCCAATTCTTCGATGGTTTCAAATTCTTCATTGTATACCTTTAATCTGTCCATTAATTTTGCAACACATTCTATTTTGCCTTTTGTTTGTGGTCTATATGGTCTACAAGTATGTACTGAAAATCCAACATCTTTAGCAAATTGCGAAAACTTCATATTTATTACTACACTTCTATATGTTGATGCTGTTCTGTCAACTACTGTTGCCATATTATCGAATAATACTTCATGTGGAACTCCTCCAAATGCACTACATGCATGTAAAATACATTCAAATAAAGTATTTTGTGTTTTATCTAAAGTTAACTCAACATATTTATATCTTGAATATCCTAATATCATTAGAAAAATATTGATTACAAAAGTTTCTCCATTTTTATTAATTATTTTAAAATCTTCTTTCCAATCTACTTGTGCTTGTAATCCTGGTGATGTTTCAAATCTAATTGTTGCTTTCTTTTGTTCTTCTTGCTTATATTCTTTAATAAATTTTGCTACTGTTCCATACGAACCTGTATATCCTCGTTCTTTAAGAAAATTGAATATTCCTCTACCATTAGCACCATAATTATCTACTTTATCGATAATTATTCCTTTAAAATTATCCAATTTTGAAGTATATACTCTTGTGTTCTTTTTCTCTTGATTACTGTCCATATATTTTTGTACAGTATTATATGAACAGCCAAATCTTCTTGCTATTTCACTTTTATTTACCAAATTTTTCACCTCCTCCATTTGTATTATTGCATTTAATATATCTTTTCTCATATTTAACAACTCCTTCCATTTTTTATTTCTTTAAGAAAAGATATATTAATTATATCAAATTCACCCATAGAAAAAACTGATGAAATTTCATCAATTCTATTTTGAATTATTTCATCAGTTTTATTTTACACTTTTCAAGAAACAGAACATTATGTTACTCATAGGCTGTATCTAAAAAGAAAAAATAGAGCAGTAGCACAATCACAAAAAAATGAGCAAACCGTTGAAAGTAATTCAGAACTTACTGAATTTACTCAGGAAGAAAGTCGAATGATAGAGGAAATTAATGCAAGAATGGGTTCTCATGATTATCAAGGAACTCGGTGAACTAGTAAAAAATATTTCTTCAGAAACTGCTGCAAAATTGTTAGCAAGCGATGATATTGTTTATTCAGATGAATTTATGTTTCTTTTACCAAAAGAGATAATGCAGGAGAATAAATCAGCAATAATAGAAAAAATTACAAAAGGAATGGTAAAAGACGAATTTTTAGGGAATGATTTGATGTTGATGAATTTCTTTATAATTTTAAAAGCTGAAATGGAATGCGGATTAGGTACGTATGGAATATATGGAAATATTCATGATGAAGTTGGTGCTTTAACTGGAACAGAAAAATATAAAATGTCAGTTACTCAGTTTAAAGGATTAGAATTTTTAAAATCTAATTTCAACGAAATTTCTGAACAAATGAATTTGGAATGTAAGAGTTTTGAAGAATTAGAAGAAAAATATAAAACAACATTAACCAAAAATACCCTTGTGAACGAATATGGATTTCCAGGTGAGAATATGTATGGAGAAACTAACAAAACGTCTGATATACAAGGAGAAAAGGAACATATGAAAATAAAAAGCCTGCTACAATCTAAAGGTGAACAAACAACTGACCTATGTTGTTTTCCGATTGCAGGATATGAAGAATCATTTTTTGTTGCATTAACAAAAGATGAAAGTGGAAAAGAGCATTTCAGAATGTTTAATTCAAAAGGACAGATGCTAAATGATACAAAGCCTGAAATAACTTTAGGTGATAACGGAGAGTTTATATTTCCAGAGAATCCATATGAACAAAGAATTACAGAAACAAATAGCCGTGATGAAAAGTCAATAAATGATATAACGTTTGAGAACTTAAATAATGAAGTAGATAGTAAATCATTATGTCAGTTTGTTGTACCTGCTCCTGGTGATATTAAAGGAAAACCAGGAATAAGATATTGTATTACTAAAGGAAAAGACGGCAGAATAGAAATGAAAATGTCTAACAGTCAGTTGTCAGAAGAGCAATCATTAAGTATGGGACAGCCTGTTGAGTGTTTTAGAATTGAAGAATTAGCATTATTAAAAAAATATGAAGAATTTGGAATAAGAAATGAAGATTTGGTTAAAAGTGTATATGGTTTAAAACAAGATAAATCAAAAGTTATAGACGAACAAACAAAAGAAGAGAGTAGGGAGGAAATAGAATAATGGAAAGTGGAATATCACCAGATGTTTATTCAGAGGTATATTCAGTTTTAAAATTATTAGGAGATTATTATATAGAAAGTATACCAAATAGTTTATATAAAATGATAGTTGAAAGAAAAAACAATAATTACAATCCTGAATATAAAGCGATAAGTGAGTTAAATAATAGAAATGTGAAGAAAGCGACAGTATCACTAATATGTCTATTAAATAAAAATTATTGGAATTATAATATGAATATAGATAAAATACTTAAAAGTAACGAACATTCTATTAATGAAAGATATAATCCTGATAATATTTTTAAGAATAAAGTAAAATATGAAAAAGAAGAGATTCAAGAAGTTGGATTGGTTAAAGTGAAAAAAGATAATTGGTATACTAAAGTTATGAAATTTTTTAGTAAATTGTTGAATAAATTTAATTTATAATATTAGGCACAAATTTATGTAATTAGAAATTAATTAAAGAAATGATTCAAAAACTTGAAAAGCTCTTTTTTATGAACTTTAAAAAATAAATTAGAATTTTGCTTTCCACCAAATATGTATCGAACATAAATTGTGTTGTTTGTTTCAGAAATATAATAAATTATTCTGTAATTTTCACAAATTCGTTCTCGATGATGTTTGTCTGAAATCTCGGGAACATATCTACCAATATATGGGGCAGTTTGTAAGTTATAAATTGTCTCATATATTTTATTTACTATCTTACGTGCATAATTAGTGGATATATCTGATGAATAGTTGAATATGTCTGTAATAGCAGATTTGGCATCATCCGATATTAGTATCTTCATATTTCGCCTCCAATTCATTAATGTATTTTCTTAAATCTTCTAATGTACAAACTCTACCATTTTTTACATCATCTTCACTTTCTTTAAGTTTGGCAAAGAAAAATAAATTATAAATGATATCATATAGAGTATTTTCTTGTGTGTTTACTTGATTTAAAGCTTTTTTCACAAAATCCATTAATATAATCCTCCTTTTAATTTTTATTTTTACTTTCCAGCAGTTCTTTTAATGTTTCATAGTTAAAATGCTTATCAGTACCTGGAATAATAGTTGTTTCATCTTCACCATATGTATTTATATATTCCATCATAAGTTTAAAGACCATTTCTGTTGGTTTTAGATTATCAAAATAATTTTCAGGTAGTGAATTTACAATATCTAGCATTCTTTGTTTTACATCTGCCATTCCCAACAACTCCTTTCTTCAAAATTTCTAACCATAGTATAACACGAAATGTTTCATAATACTATAATTATTTTCGAAACTTAAGAATTCCAATGAATTACACCAAAGACAAGGGATAAAGAGAGAAATTGATGGTATGGATGATTAAAAAGAGGAAATGAATATAAAATAAATGAAGGAAAGGTAATTGGAGAATATTTAAAGATATATATGAATTTCTTTTGTATTTTATGTAATAAGTATTGCAGAAGAACTTTATTATTGTATTACAATATAATTGCAAAAAAAGAAAATATGTAGACAATATGTTGCATTTTATTAATATTAAAATGTATAATAAAGTAAAGTGTAAATGTATTATAGGAGGAAATATGGGATATACATATACGTATCAAGAAATAAAAAATGATCTAAATAAAGCCATAAGTGAGGGTGGAAAAGTAATATTAGGGAGACCAGATAAAAACAAAGGGTTTGAATATTATTACTTACTAGTAGTTCCTGAACATGAAGTTGGAAATCCGGAAAGTAATACTATAGTAATGGATTGTTTAAATTATAATAGTGAAGAAGGTCAAATGGAAAGTTCAGAAACAGCTGAAAGATTTTATAAAAGACTGTTTGATAATGAAACTATAGATTACACTGAAGAAGACAAACAAGCAGAAAATGCAATGGTACAAAGATTAGGAAGAAGTGCAAATATTTGTGGTAGACATAGTTTGAATACATTTGGAAGACCTACTATGGTTCCTATTATACCAGCAAAAAAAGATATATTATATGGAGATAAATTTCCTCAAGAGCTACGTCCAGGAATTGCAAAAGACCTTGCACCACAGATAGAGGCAATGTTTGAAGATGCCAGAAAGCAATTTGAAATAGTTACAGGAAGAGAGGCTAGTAATCAACTTATTATGTTTGGACATTCTTCATCTGCGTCTTTTGGAAATAATTTTTCTATGTTGTACCCAGAGAAGATAGCAGCCTTACAACTGCGGTGGGGGAGGATGTTGGGGGCTTCCGATTGATGAAATAAAACTAAAAGTAGTAAATTCAAAAGAAGGACTTGCAAGATACGAAATAAATGAGAATGGACAAGTTATCTCATATGTTACACAAGATGAATTACAACAAATTCAACAAGAATATATAAGATGCAAAAAGCAAAATCAAAAAAATATTTCAATTAATGAAGATGGAACTTATAGTTTGCCAATGAATTATCCAATGGGATTAGCTGATATCGAAGAATATAGAGATTTGTCTAATTATCCAGGTGGAAAGGAAAATTTTAGAAGGCAGTTTGCAAGAATACAAAGATTATATTTTATTGGAGAGCATGAAGGAAGAATAATAGGCAATTTTGCTTATGAAACAGGAATAATTAATAGTGGAATACAATATGAAGCTGGGGATAGAATAAATACTATTACTGGAGGAAAAGATAGATATGGTTTTGAGGAAATAGAATGGGGGCCAATGCATACTATTGGCGATATGCAAGCAACAGGAATAGATGGTAAACGGACCAGACTATCAAATTGGATTTGGTCAAATACAGAGAATATTATTCGGAAAGTCAGAACAAGAAAAGTGGGAAAATTATGAACAATTATTATCGACTTTGGATATGAATGTTCAAACAAAAATTTATTCAGGAGTAGGACATGTAGATGTATATTCAGATGAAATGAAAAAAGATTGTAAAATGTTTGCTGATAGTGTAATAGATGGAAAAGAAGTTTTTATAGATAAGCGGTGATAGTCAGATAATTGGAATATACCAACAGATAAGGCACTTTTTAGTTTCGAGAGATAGAACAGAATATGAACAAAAGCTTAGATTGATAGAACAATCAACTAATGGCATTAATATAGAAAAAATTATGTCATTAAAGGGAAGAAATCTTTCTCATGATGAAATAATAAAAATTACACAATTAATTGAAAACTATAGAATTCAAAATGATTCCATATCTCAGAAACGAGTACAAACAAATGACAGTATTCAAGAAAATACAGAACTTTCAGGTCAAATTATAGGAAAAGGAGTACAAGAACAATTAGAAGATATAGAGGGAATGGAAAGCAAACAAAGAGAATTTATTAGTATAATAAATCATGACAAATTAAACGAAGGACAAAATATATAAGAGGAGTAAAATGATGGTTAAGAACAGAAATGCTTATACTGAAGTTTTAGAAATATTAAATCATGTAAAAATTGAAGATTATAATAAAATACCAAAAGATGTAATTGATGCAATGCAAGTTAATTCAAATATATATTATAATTTTAAATATAATAAAAATATTGAATTTTCAGAACAAAAAATATCTGAAGACGCAAAATATATATTAGCTATACTATTTGAGAGATATTGGGCAACAGAAGTTCAAAAAGATAAAATAAAAAAATATAGAAAAAATAAATTGCAATCATTAGAAAAAGAAAAATTAACGAAGTATAATTATCAAGATATTTTCAGAAATAAAGGAGATAAGATAAATAATACACCAAATAATCAAAATTTAATAATGATAGAATATGAAGAAAATTGGATACAAAAACTAATAAAAAAAGTAAGAAAGATATTCTTAAGAAAGTAGATAATAAGTAATGTAAGGTGAACAATAACGTAGAATATCTTTGGATATAGTGATATTCTGCGAAAACGTGCTATATAAATTAGAGTCAATGTATAAAAGAGACTTAATTTTAGATAAAATAAAGTAGGATATTTTCCTACTTTATTAATCAGCAGTATATATTTTTTAATCTATTTAAATAAATCTGAATGAGAGCCAATACTTAGTAATAATAGTATTAATTCATTATGATTCTTTTTATATTCTAATAACACATCTGGCTGAATATGACATTCACATATTCCGGTTTTTCTTTGGTTCTAACAGATGATTATGATATTTAGCTGGTAAAAGCTCATTATCCGCTAACATTTTTAAGACCTTTACAAATTCATCTTCTTTAAAATTTTTTTGTTTTAACATTTTAGCATACTGTTTTGTGAATTTATTTGTTCTTTCAATCTTGTATTTCACTATGTAAGTCCTCCATGAATTCTTCAACTGTATTAAAAGATTTGTAATTTTCTGGATGTTTTTCCATTTCTTCAGCTTCAGCGATTGCTTCTAGCATTTCATCACTAAATCGTGGTGTTTTTATTTCAAAAGGTATTCCAGAGTTAAGAATAATCTGTCTTAAATAAATATTAATAGCTTCTGTTGTAGTCATTCCTAAAGTTTTTAAAATACTTTCAACTTCTTCTTTTATTTTTTGCTCAACTCTAATATGCATTGAACTTGTTTTTGCCATATCTTACACCTCCATTACTTTTTTTTATAATACTATTGTAGCACGATAGGTACACAATGTAAACCACATTATTATATTATTTTCCGAAATATATAATTTTATTCTTCTATTTTTAGTATTCAAGCCCTAGTGTCACTATTTTACATTTACATTATCAATAATATCCTTACATTCTTTCCAATTAACTACTTTTATACAATCATAATCATTCTCTAAATGATTTAAAATCTTTTTAGTTCCATCTGATGAATCTAAATCTGTTACAATGATATTTTTTAAATAATCTTCATTTCCATACAAAAAGCGAAATAGTAAAGAACCCATAAAAAATTCAATTTTATTTTCTTGATTTTTAACAGCGACAATTAAGTAAATCCCATCAGATTTTAGATTGGTATATGTACATAAATAAATTATTGTTTTAATTATATCAAAAAGTCCATACAAGGCAAGCGTCCATAATATGCCATAAAAAATGAAATCAGCCATATAAACCTCCATATATACAAAAGGGTATTTTAAAGATTGCCAAAATGCTCCGTCCCTTTTGGCAATTTTTAGTTTATAAGATATTATATTATAAAATTATATTTATGTTACTAAGAATAATAGACATTTTAAAAATAATCATATATAATGAGCTAAAATATTATAGCAAAGAGAGGATTAAATTGGAACTTAAAGGAGAATTAGCAGAGATAATATATCAAAATGAAGTTAATAGTTATACAGTAGCTATATTAGAAACAGATGAAGAAGAATTTACCATTGTTGGATATTTACCATTTATAAATATAGGAGATACTTTAAAGTTAATAGGCAGATTTGTAACTCATCAAGATTATGGAAGGCAGTTTAAAGTAGAAACTTTCGAAAAGATGATGCCACAGAGTTTAGCAAGCTTGGAGAAATATCTGGGAAATGGTGCAATAAAAGGAATTGGTCCTGCAACAGCCAAAAAGATAATTGATAAATTTGGAGAGCAAACAATTCACATTTTTAAATTTGAACCAACCAAACTTGCTCGGAATTAAAGGTATAACAGAATCTAAGGCTATAGAGATGGCAGAACAATTTAACGAAAATTGGGAGTTATGGCAAATTGTTGGCTTTTTAGAGAAATTTGGTATTGGTGTTCAAAATGCTAAAAATGTATATAAGAAATTAGGTGTAAATGCAATAGAAGAAATAGAGGCAAATCCTTATATATTAGTAGATATTGCAAATAATGTAGATTTTAGGCAAATTGATAAAATGGCCATGGAAATAGGAATTCCATATAATAATGAAAAGAGAATTGCAAGTGGAATTAAATATGCACTTTTAAGAGTAGCATCTAATGGTCATTGTTGTGTGGAAAAAGAAAATCTGTATAATTTTACAAGAGAATTATTATCTGTAACAAATGAAGAGATAGAAGAAACAATTATCAGATTAAAAGTAAATAAAGAGATAGTTATATATAAAATGAAAGATGCAGAATGGATTTACTTAGATTATTATGATAAAGCAGAACAGAATATAGCTGAAAAATTAATAGTTTTAGATAATGCCAAAAATATAAAAAAAATAAAAAATTTCTCAAAGGAATTAGAGAAGGTTGAAAAAGAAACAGATATAGAATTATCTTCTAAACAAAAAGAGGCAGTAGAAGCAGTAAATGACCATAATGTATGTGTAATTACTGGTGGACCAGGTACTGGTAAAACAACAATAATAAAAGTAATAATAGATTTATATAAAAAACAAGGTAAGAAAACAGTACTATGTGCACCAACTGGTAGAGCTGCAAAAAGAATGACAGAAACAACAAATGAAGAAGCCAAAACATTGCACCGTTTGTTAGAAATAGGAAAGATAGAAGATGAAGGTATAAGTAATATTGATAGTGATGTTGCACCAATAGATGCAGATGTAATAATTATTGATGAGATGTCTATGGTAGATTTATTTTTAATGAATTATTTATTAAAAGCTATATATCAAGGAACAAAACTTGTACTAGTAGGAGATGTAGACCAGCTACCATCAGTAGGTCCTGGTAGTATATTAGAAGATATAATTAATTCAAATAAAATAACTACAATAACTTTAAATAAAATATTTAGACAGGCTGCTAAAAGTAAGATAATAATTAATAGCCATAGAGTTAATAGTGGAGAATATTTTATAAAACAAGAAGAGTCAGAAGAAAAACTAAATGATGATTTCTTTTTTATTAATGAACAAAATCAGGATAAAATATTATACCAAATACTTTCATTGTGTAATGGAAGATTAAAAAATTATGGCGATTATGATTTCTTTAGAAATATACAAGTAATTACTCCAACTAAAAAAGGGATGCTTGGAACTAAAGAATTAAATAAAATATTACAACAAACCTTAAATCCAAAAAGAGAAGAAGATATTGAAAAGCAAAATATGGGTGCAATTTACAGAGTTGGAGATAGAGTAATGCAAGTAAAAAATAATTATGATATATTTTGGGAGAGAAAATTACCTAAATATGAAACTGGAACAGGAGTTTTTAATGGAGAACTTGGTACAATAAAAACAATTGATGAT
>JAGATI010000177.1 GCA_017621295.1 Clostridia bacterium
AAGCATTAATTCTTCTAAATAATTCATGTGTAGATACTTCCTCATCATCAGTTAAAAATTTTGAATCTTCTCCAAGAATATCATGAAACATTTGCATTTTTGTAATAATATTTTCTTCTAAAGACATTTGTTCACTTGATTTGCTCGTTGGAAAGAAATTAAATACATATATTTCATCATGCTTTGTACCAACTCTGTTGATTCTACCAACTCTTTGCATTATTCTTGTAGGATTCCATGGCAAATCATAATTTATTATTACATTACTTCTATGCAGGTTCATTCCTTCTGCTAATACATCTGTTGTTACAAGTATTCTATAATCATTTTTTTGTTTATCTTTATTATAATTTGGATCAAAATTTGCTCTAATTGAATTTCTTATACTATCAGGCATTGATCCAGTAAATAATAATACATTTTCTTTAGTTCTGTTTGATATTTCATTAGTTAGATATTCTGCTGTTTCTTTTGATTCTGTGAAAATAATTAATTTATTATGTTTAAATTCATTTCTTTTTTTCAATTCTTCAATAAAGTATTCGAGTTTATCATCATTTTTTATAGAATTCCATATATATTGTAGATTTTCTAAAATAGATAAATCGTTTTCTAAATCTATTATAAAATTTTTATGAAAATCTTCTGCATTAAATTTAAAAGCATCTTCATTTTTTACAGCATCTTCTAACTTTTCTATATCATCATTTAGAATTAATTCATTTACATCTAATTTTTTACTTATCCAAATAACACCATTTTCTTTATACATATTTATAAATTCTTTATAAGATTTTATAAATCTATTTAAAGTCATTTCAAAAGCATATTTACTACTTTCTAATCTCTTAACCAAAATTCCCTTCATAAATCCACCCATGTTCATCTGTCCTGCTAATAATGATTTTTGGTTTGGCAATAGCTTTTCTTGTTTAACATATAGCATTGGTCTATATCTAGAATAATTTAATTCTTGTATTTTTTCTATTGTTGTTTCAAATACTTCTTCTGTTTCATTACTAAATTGATACAATAATTTTTGTGGATCAGAAACTTTAGGGAATTTTAATCCTTGCTTCTTTAAATCTTCTGCATATGTTTTTTGAATTTCAGTTCTGGTTCTTCTTATCATTACTTCACGAAGTACTTTATCTCTTATTTCTTCAGAAGTTTCTCTTATAATTTTTTTATATTCTTCTGATTCTTTATCACAACTTTTAACTTTTCTTCTTAATTCATCAAAAAACAATTCAAGATTTCTTACACTTACAATAGTTGATTGGTTTTTTGACTGAAATAAATATAATTGGTTTGCTATATCAGTATTATAATTATTTTGAGGTGTAGCAGAAATTAGTATTACTTTTTTTCCTACACAAATTTCATGTAATTGCTTGTATTGTTCTGTATCTGCATTTCTGAATCTATGAGATTCATCAACAAAAATATAATCAAATTGTTCTGTACCATTTTCAATTATTTTATCTAATTTTCCCTCTGATTCTACTTTATATCCTCTAACATTAAAATTAAATAGTACATTATCCCAATATTCTGTTAAAACAGGTGGGCATAAAAATAATTTTTTTCCTTCTAATTCTTGAGCAAGTAAAGCACATATATATGTTTTTCCTAACCCAACAACATCTGAAATGAATATTCCATTATGTTTTTCTAATATTCTTTTAGATTGAATTACAGCATCTCTTTGATATTGTAATGGAACAAATCCATCAGGATATAATTTGGATTTATCATTTTCTACATGTATGTCATCATTTATTTCTTCTTTAAAATATTCATATAGGAATTTTACATACATTTCATAAGGAGTTATATCTGATTTTATCCAAGTTTTATTTTCAATGGTATTAACACAATCATTGCTAATTTCTACAGATTCACTCCACAGTTCTTCGAATTTTTCTAATGCAAATTCAACATCAGCAGAATTTTTAAGTTCAACATTGAATTCTAAATTATTTATTAGACCATTTTGAGAAAAGTTACTAGAACCAGTAATAACTCTACCAAAATCTGGACTATCTTTGTAATCTCTCATAATATATAATTTTGCATGAATTTGTTGTTTTGTAAAAACTCTAATTTCTAGTTTTCCCTCTTTTATTAATTTTACAAATTTATTTACACCATCTTCAACTTCTTCACTGTCTTCCGAAGATGCAAATTCATTTTCTAAATTTTTCTTATATCCATCAATAGCTTCAATGTTAGATAAACTTAATTCTTTGATTTCTTGTTGTGTGTTTTCATACATACTTATGATTTGTTTATCTGTGTTAATTCCTATTAATATTCTGGTTTTATCTACATTTTTTAATGCATCTTGTAAAAGATAGAAACCACTAGCTCTAAAATATCCAACTAGAACATCAAAAAATTGTGTATTTTTATTCAAAATTTTACTAAATCTATCATATAAATTTCTTTCTGGTTCGTTAGTAAAGAAAGTTAAATCATTATTATTCATTATTTCCCTCCAAGTTATATAATTATTCATTATTTGTTATATCATAAAAACAGATTTTTAACAACAAATCTACCCATATTTCTGCAAAAAAATACCAGTATAATTAAATACTGGTATCATTTGTTAATCTTCATATTTCATTGTACTTTGCATTATTTCAAATTTTCTTAAAACCCAATTATATTCTTCCCTTGAAACACCTGTACCATCAAGTGGAACAGATTCTTTTTTTTCATCTTCATCCATATCATCTGATAAATAATATTTTATTAATTCTCCATCTATAATATCAAATTCATAACAAGTATATAAGTTATCCTCTATATTAATTCCAAGTTTATTGAGAATTTCAATATCATTACTATCGAGATGTTCCCTGATATTTATAATCTCCTTTTTTTTATATCTTTCGTGCCATGTGTCAAAATCCATCATTCGTGTTTTCCTCCTTTGAATATTCTAATTATTTTTGTAAAAAAAGAGTCTTTTGTATAAGAAGAAGTATTATTTTTTATTAATGGTTCTTCTTTCATTTCAATAATATCATCTAGAATAAGATTAATTCGTTCAATTGATATTGGTTTTGCAACAACAGAAATTATATCTAATTCGGCACATTCTTGATATAAAAATTTGTTTGCATCACTGGTTATCATAACAAATTTAGGTTTGCTTTCTAAATCTGATTCATGAATTTTTTTTATTACATCTATTCCATTCATTTTTGGCATTTGATTATCTGTGAAAACTATCTCTGGATTTAAGTTAGTTATCATAGTATATTCTTCTTCCCCATCATTAGCAATTCCTAATAATTCAAATTTATCTTTTTGTAATATTATCTTTTGAATATTTTCTGCAATATTTCTATTATCATCTGCAATTAGAACTCTAACTTTTTCCATAATATACTCTCTTTCTACATTAATTAATATTATATAACATAATTTTAGAATATTTTGTCGAAACTTGTAGATAAGACATAATATTAACCGTCTGCCCATAAATTATATCAAAATATAATGATAAAATCAATGTATTACTTGAAATTCATACAAAACTGGAGGTTTAAGAGAATTGAACAATAGAAAATATTTGGAAATCCTTGATGGAAAATTAAATGCAATTGGTAAGAATATTCATGACATTAGAGAAGAACAAAAATTGTCAAGACAATATGTTTCTGATAGATTAATGAATGTTGGAATTGATATATCAGCACAAGCTCTTTATGAAATTGAAAATGGTACTAGAACAATAATTGATTATGAAATAGCAGCTATTGCAAAAATACTTAATACATCATCAGATAATTTAATGAAAACAATATATGAATATTTAGAAAATATTTAAGATTAGAACTTACTTTTGTATGTTCTAATCTTATTTTTTAATAAAATATTATTTCAGTACTATCAATATCAACTATATCCTTTATTGGTATTTCTTGATTATTTTTTAATATAATAACTTCTCTATATTCATTAAATTTCTCAATGTTTTCTAATACAGTTATATAACTTCCTCCATCTTTTTTGGTATCATTTTCAAAATATGTTATTTTTAGTTTCGGTTTTAAAATAATATTTTCTTTAACTATTTGAAGTTTTCTATCTAAAATACTTTGGTACTCTTCATCAAAATCTTTTCTTTCAAATGTTAGTCTTCCAGTTTCTTTTATTGCATCTTCGTATCCAACCAATGCTGCAAATGGTGCAAATTGAGCAGAACGAGACTCTAAAGACATTTGAGGATATTTTTTAGAAACATGATGTGGTAAATTTATAATATCATTATATTTATTACTCATATTATGCTTTATGACCTCCTATTTGATTATTTCTATCAATTGTAGTTCCTTCTTCCTGAAAATTCATTCCCTTTAATATTGCGTTTTTTCCATATTTTTCTTTGATTTGTATTATAGCTTTTTGTATGTTTCTTTCATCTTTTTATTTCTTTCTTTTTTTATTTATTTCATCATAATTTATAAATAAATCAAGTTGCTCAAAATTATTATTTTCTAAACTTTCTTCTGTTACAACATTATTAGCAGTAATGTTTATTCTTCTAACTAATAAATTCTTATTTATTATTCTATCATAAAGTTTTAATATTTCTTCGATAAGAATTTTAGAAGATGAGGTTTTATGATCTATATTAATTGTACCATGTGCATGTTTAGGTACTTTTCTTCCATATCTATCTAAAGTTATTTCTCCATTATATAAGTTATTTAAAGATGGGTTTGTTAGATTTTCTATATCATATCCTATATCTAATACTAACTGACTTGTAACAATACCTTTTTTTACTAAATCTAAAGATAATAATTCAGTCATTTCTTTAATTATTGTTTTTGTTTTTTCATAATTATAGGGACAATGTAACACTTGACCTGAACTGATGCTATTTGTAGTTGGTTTATAGTCTTTAATACTTTTTATAGTAGCACATTCCCAACCCCAACTATGATCAATTAGTAATTCTGCATTGACGCCAAATAATTTGTATAATAAATCTTCATTTTGTAATGATGTTCTTGCAACATCTCCCATTGTGTATATTCTATGATCTTCTAATTTTTTTGAATATCCTTTCCCCACTCTCCAAAAATCAGTTAATGGTCTATGACTCCATAACAATTTACGATATGTTAATTCATCTAATCCAGCAATTCTTACCCCATTTTTATCTGGTTTAGCATGTTTTGCAACAATATCCATTGCCACTTTGCATAGATATAAATTTGTGCCAATGCCTGCAGTTGCTGTAATACCAGTTGTATTATATACATCGTGTATTACTTTTGTAATTAATTCTCTTGCTTTCATTTTATATGTATTTAAATAATGTGTAATATCTATAAAAACTTCATCAATTGAATATACATATATATCTTCAGGAGAAAAATATTTTAAATAAATATTATATATTTTTGTACTATATTCCATATAATATGACATTCTTGGAGGTGCAACTATATAATCTAATTCTAATCTATTATTATTTTTTAATTCGTTATCGTTATAAGACGATCCAATAAACTCTTTAATATTAGATTTTCTCTTTCTTTCAATATTAACCTCTTTAACTTTTTGTATTACTTCAAATAGTCTAGCTCTTCCAGGTATCCCATATGATTTTAATGATGGAGTTACTGCAGGACATACTGTTTTTTCGGTTCTACTATTATCTGCAACAACTAAATTTGTTGTTAAAGGATCTAAATTTCTTTCTCTACATTCTACTGATGCATAAAAACTTTTTAAATCTATTGCAGCATAAATATTTGTTTCTGAATCTTGCATAATTCCACCTCCTTTTATTTATGATTGCATTATACCACTAAAAAGTTATCTTGTTAACAAATGTTCTATAAGAATATAAAAAAATAAGCAAGTTTATTTCTTGCTTATTAATAACTTAATTACTAACCTTTAATTTGTTTAAATCTTCCTGTTCAGCAGCAATATCGTTCATTGCTTGAACATAACCAGTTTCCCATTTGTCTTCTATTGAATATTTTAAAGTTATTCCACCTAAAAAATTTGAATATCCTTCATCATATTGCAAGCTAAAATATATATCAACATTATTCAATCCAGAATCTTCTCCAAATAGAGTATCGTTTATTAATTCTTTATCTTTTATTTCGTTATAAACTTTTGTTATTTCATCTTTTAAAAGATTATTATATTGATCTGCAGTATATTCTTTATTTTTTATTGTATATTCTAATTCAATATCGTGGAAATCTGTATCACTAATTTCCATATCAAATTCATTAGTATTTACATTTGATTTTGCAATTTCAGATATTTTTTTTTCAAATTCTGTATATAATATTGTTTTATTAGGATCAACTTGTCTTGCTACATTCCATTTATTTATCATTGCAACGCCAAATAAACAGGTAATAACAACGATCAGGAATGGTAATCCGTATCTTAAAAAAAGTACTGTTTCAATCGTATCTCCTAGTGAGTTCCAAAAAGAATTTTTGCTCATTTTCATTTCTCCTATCATATTTTAATTTTTTATTGCTATTAAAATTTCATTAGGTTGTACAGTTCTGTTTGCATTTTCGTATATAAATTTTGCATCTGTAAAATATACATTATAATTATCATTTTCTAATTTTGTTCTAATAAGTATTAAAAATCTATCTAAATCATCTTCATTTAAATTATATTTTACTTTTAATTCATAATAAGTATAACGAATATAATTATCATTTTTATATAACTTCTCTGTTAGAGTTGTTTCTATTAAATTAACTATTTCTTTATCATTCATGTTATCACTCCTCATAAACATCTTTATTATACCATAAATCCTTAAAAATGTATAATATAAAAAGCATGTATAAAAAATTTATACACACTTATACTTTTTTGTTCTACCACATTTTTTCTAATTCGCTTGCTTTACAATATTCAACTCTACCATTTTCATGCAATTCAACCTCGTAGGTATTATCACTCAATGCTGATACAATATTTCCCTCTTGACCTGTTAATTTTATACGAACCATATCTCCAATATTAAATTCATTGGTGGAACTTGATAAAAATAAATCTAATAATCCCATTTTTTACTCCTTATAATATTCTAATTATTTATAAATTCACTTAAATCGCTTTCGGAAAATTCATTTTTATAAAAAAAATCTCCAGTATCACAAGAAACTAAACATGAAATATTACTTTCTTCGTCGAACTCGCCATCATATAATTCTGTACCTCTTTTGTTTTGAGCTCCCCATTCTCCCTCTGTAACCTTTATATACCAATAATCTGTGCTGTTCTTGTATTTTACTAATGCAATTTTAAATTTTATTAACTTAATATAAGTATATAGAATTTTTTCCTTTTTTCCTTCAATAAAAATAGCATCTTTTAGATTTCGATCACAATTAGCTATTGCTATTGCTTGCTCTTTTGTAATTTTATCTAATTCTATTTCATCAAATTTAAATTTCATATCTATAATTACCTTTCCAAATTTTAATTCTATATATTAAAACTATCTTTATTTTGCATTATATCATAAATTTTTTA
>JAGATI010000178.1 GCA_017621295.1 Clostridia bacterium
AATAACAATTTTTCTTTTGTCTAATTCTCCGAAGAATTCTTGTAGTATCTATATTTTCAATAACTGCATTTTGATTTGTATTATTTGTATAAATACCTGCTTGCCATCCTGTTAATGAAACAGCTTCATATCCTAATCTATTTAGTAATATACTAAGTTTTGATATTGATATTTGTTCTCCAGTACTAAGAAGAACATCTAATTCTCTATCATCTGGTATATGAGAAAGTTCATAAGCTTCTTTTAATAAATTATCTGTTGTTTTTCCTTGTGCCGAAACTACAACTACTATATTATTATTTTTATTGTATAAATCAATTATTTTATCTGCTACAATATTTAACTTTATATTATCTGCTACTGAGCTTCCTCCAAATTTTAATACTATTGTGTCCATAATACCTGTGGCACCTTCTTTTTTATAAATTTATAATTAAAATTAATTATAATTCTAACTATATTTATTATATTTAATTTTATGCCAATATGTGAATTATTTTAAGCTAAAAATTACAACTAATACTATTACTATAATAAATAATACAAATCCTGTAGCTTTACAAATTCTTTTTACCATTTTATATTTTTCATATTTTATGCATTCTTTAGATTGTTCTTTTTGTATTATAAAATTTTCTAAAAATTTTTCTATATCATCTGGTTTTAAAAATAATGTTGGAAAAGATAATTCTTTTAAAAAATTCATATTGTCTACATATCTTATTACTAAACTGTATGTAAACATTGGTATTAAATCATTAATAGTAAATTCTTTAGATATGTAGATATTAGCAATTCGACTATATGATACTTCAAATTTTTGAAAATTTAGTTTCATAGACAATGTTTTTTCTTTGCATTTCATGCTATATGTGCTTGATATTATACAAGCTCCGACTATAAATGCTAAAAATGCCAATACAGATGCTAAGACAGTTAAGTCTTTATAAAATGTTGCAACTAAAATTAGTATAACAATTATTGTTCCTATTAAAAATTTAGGTAAGTGCTTTTTTATTACTTTAATTGGGCTAGATTCTATTCCTATATCTTCACTTTTTATCTCGATTATTGGGCAATATTTTCTATTTTTATTTTCTTTATATATATCTTTAGTTTTCATATTATACCTCACTATTATTATTTTTCTTTAGATATTCTTCTATAAAACCATCTATATTTCCATCCATAACGTCTTGGACATTTCCTACTTCATAACCTGTTCTATGATCTTTTACTAATGTATATGGACAAAATACATATGATCTTATTTGACTTCCCCATGCTATATCTCTTTGCTCTCCCTTTAGATCTTCTATCTTTTCTTTATGCTCTCTTTCTTTTAAATCTAATAATTTGGATTTAAGCATTTTCATTGCTGTTTCTCTATTTTGTATTTGAGAACGTTCAGATTGACATGCAACTACCGTATTTGTAGGTATATGTGTTATTCTTACAGCTGATGATGTTTTATTTACATGTTGACCACCTGCTCCAGATGCTCTATATGTGTCTACTCTTAAATCATCTGGGTTTATTTCAATTTCAATATCGTCTGTTATTTCTGGTAATACCTCTAATGATGCAAATGATGTATGTCTTCTTCCTCCTGCATCAAATGGTGAAATTCTAACTAGTCTATGTACACCTTTTTCGGCTTTTAAATATCCATATGCATATTCACCTTCAATTAAAACTGTCACACTTTTTAGACCTGCTTCATCACCTTCTAGATAATCAAGTTCTTTTACAGTATATCCATTTCTATTTGCCCATCTTGTATACATTCTATAAAGCATTTCAGCCCAGTCTTGAGATTCTGTTCCTCCGAGCACCTGGGTGTAATGTTATAATTGCATTATTTGAATCATATTTATCAGATAGAAGTGTTGCAAGTTCTAATTTTTCGATTTCTTTATCAATTTTTTTACTGCTATTTAATAAATCATTTGATAAAGTTTCATCTTCTTCTAGTAATAATAATTCATTCATTTCCTCTAAATTTATTAGTTCTTTTTTTATTTTTGCATATGTATCTTTTTTGTTTTTTAAATTTTTTATTTTTTGTAAAACTACTTTTGAATTTTTACTATCATTCCAAAATTCTGGGTTCATTGTTCCGAGTTTCTAAAACTTTTAGCTCTTCTTCTATTTTAGAGATGTCAAAGAGATTCACCTATACTTTCTAATTTAGATTTTAGAGATTGTAAATATCTTTTATTTTCTTCTAATTCAATCACTCTTCTCTCCCCTTTCTTACAAAGTAAGTGTAACACAAGGATAAAAATTTTTCAATCATTTGTAAATTAATTTTCTCCTTATAATATATTAAAGGCTTACCAAACATAGTAAGCCTTAATAAGTTTATTCACTTTCTCATTTGTTAGTCGCTTAAATAAATATAATATTGAAATATGGCGTACTAGTCCATGATGTACTGTATTTTCGTTATATCAAATAGAAATTAATATCATTCCATAGTTGAATTAAATTATATATAATAAAGAAAACTCTAATTTAGAATCTTCTTTATAGTCATAATATAAAATTACTTAGTAACTATCTCATTTTTTTAGCCTATTTCTTTACTTATTTTATAATATATATCAATTATTTATTATATCTTCCATATTATATGATTTATTTTCTACTGTATAATTAGATAAGTCTGGAACTTCAACATCTTCATCTGTAACTTTATCAAATTCATATTTATATTCTTGTATATAATCTCTAATTTCCTTTACTACATTTGTACCTGGAAAAAATGTTTTCTCTCCTCCCCTAGTAATTTCTTTTAGGGGTAATCCCATTTCTTTATCTATCCAAATTTCCCATGCATTATTTCTTTCCGATTTATTATTTAATACATAATATTCCTTTCCATAATCATAAGTATCTGTGTGTATTGAATACACAAAAGTTGTTCCTATTTTTTCTAATAATCCTTTTCTGCTAGTAACAAATGGTGCATTTTTAATGCTATTAGAACTATTTAACATTTTTGAAATGTCTCCTTGTTCAATTATTGCTTTCTTTTCATTTTCATATATATATATTCTTTCATCTGAATCAATATTTGCATATTCGGTTATTTTTGTTTCTACACCATTGTCAGAATAAACTTCCCATACATTTTTATATTTTCCATCTTTATAATATTCTTTTGTAATTGAAGTATGATTATCAGATAATATTTGAGTTGTTTCTTTGTAAAAGTTATTTGATTGTAATGACTTTTCGGCCTTAATCATTATACTATTTATTTTAATAAAATTATTTAAAAATAGAATAAATAAAATTATTATAATTATTATAATTGCTATTATTACAGATTTAATTTTTGTTTTTATTCTAACTCTTTTTAAATAATCTAATTCTATTTTCTCTTTATTGCTAGTATTGTTTATATCCTTTTTTATATTATTTAATTCTTTTTTACAATCCATGCATTTATTTATATGTTCTTCTACTAACTTTTTAGATTCTGGATTTAGTACTCCATCAGCATAACTAACTAATAAATCTTGTACAATTTGACATTCCTTTTCATTTTTCATTATCATTTTCCTCCCTTATTTTTTGTTTAGCTCTATAAAATGTAACCCTTGACCAATTAGATGTTTTTCCCAATATTTCACCAATCTCTTCATAACTCAAATCTCCTATTAATCTTAAATACATTACTTCTTTGGATTTGCTATCGAGTTTTTGCATATCTTTAAATAATTTTAGTTTTTCTTCTTTGTTACAAATAATTTCTTCTGGTGTTTCATCATATAGAACATCTTCATTCATCTCTTCAAAAGATATATTTGCATTTTTCTTCTTTTTCTTTAATTCTTTATACCATAGGTGTTTTGCTATTTGACATAGCCAAACAGATAACTTGCAATCTCCTCTAAATTTCTTTATGTCCTTAACAGCTACAGCAAATGTTTCTTGCATTAAATCTTCTGAAATGTCCCTATTTTGCGTTAAGCAGAATAAGTATTTATAAACAGTTATCGAGTATTCTTTATATATTTCTTCAATATTCTGCATAACTTTTTCCTCCTCCCCTCTTTCTCTGTATAATAAGGGTACTTTTTTTTGATTTTGTTACAAAATTTTTAGATTTTTATTAATAAATAATAAGCTGGTGGCTAATTATTTATAGTTAGCCACCAGCTATAATAATATGTACAGTTATTACTAGTTTATATCATAATAATATTTTTATTTTTTATCTTCCTTTTCAATTTTGCTATTTATTTCCTTTAGTACCTTTAAATATTCTTTTTCTCTAGATATTCTAAACACTTTTCTTCTAGTTTTTTAAAATCACATATGTTAAATCTGTTTCTAGTTATTTCATTTAATCCTAATTTATATACTTGATTTGCTAATTTTTTAATTTTCTCTCTATTTATATTACAATAATGCAATTCTTTTCTTAACAAAATTTGATACTTTTCATCTTCTTTAGAAAAATCTTTTTGATTTAAATATTCTATTAGACATGGAAACATAAAAGAAAATCTTAATGAAGATATAGGTTTTAACTCTTTAGTTTTTATATTTTTATCCATAATTAAAAATGTTGTATGAGCTTTTTTATTATAAGAAGATACTGGAGCAAAATAATTAAAATTATTTATTGTAAGTACAATACCACAAAAGAATTTCTTGTGTTTTTC
>JAGATI010000179.1 GCA_017621295.1 Clostridia bacterium
CGAGAGACATGTCTACACTCATTCTAGAAACGTACCCATAAATATAAATTTTTAAATGAAATATAATAGTTGAAAATTTTTGTAAACATATCTATATTTATATATAATTGTTTAATTTAAAATTGTTACATATCTTATGGGTAAATGGGTTAATTGTAAAGTCTATACTGTAGATGAGTTGAAGAATAAAGATTTGACAGAAGATGATCTTCATAATATATTTGATACTGGTTCTCTAAATATCTCACTTGTGTTGCATATGTTTAGACTTATGGGTGACAAACGTAAAGATTGGGAAATCATAAAGATGGCTAAGACGGATGAACGTTGGTATGATAAATATTTTATAGAAGATGATCAATATGAACAATTAAAGAAAGACTTATATGAAGTATTTAAGAACATATATCAATATAAAGACACTGCAGCAGAATCAAGTAGAGACTGGTGGCTATTCCAATACTGTGTAAGACATAACTATAAATATAAGTGATGAATGTATATATAAATGAGAATTTTTGTTGGTATAGATCCATCAGTAAATAGTACTGGTGTATGTATGCAATTCTATAATGACAATCTTACAGAAAAGAAGATATCAGACAAATTCTATATAATAAGAGGAAATAAGCTTACTAAGAAAGAAACTAAAGCCGAACAAGAAAATATTGAATTCTTCAAATATGTATTATATGACAAAATAGAGACAAGTAAGTCTGAAAATAATCATGAATTTGAAAGAATAAAGACAGACAATTTCATAAAGATAGTTGATTCTATATATAGTATAGTACAAGAAAATTATAAAACATACAATATAGAAGATGACCCTATACTTAGTCTATGGGTGTGTCAAGAAGGAATATCTTATGGATCAACCATGAGGACAAAATCTATATTTGATTTAGCTGGTCTCAACTTTATGCTTAGAATGAAGTTCATAAAGTCAGATTCTAATATAGAATACATAATAGGCACACCTGGAGAGATAAAGAAGTTTGCAACAGGAGCTGGTAATGCAAACAAAGAACTTATAGTATCAGTATTTAAGTCTACTTATCCTGAAATCAACTTACCAAAAATAGATGACATTGCAGATGCATATTTCATGGCATCATATGCAAGATACTTATATGAAAAAGCTAACTGATTTTATACAAGAAACATTAGTAATGTCTCATGATACAGAAAAATTGTTGAATATATTAGAAAAGATGTTAGGAAAAGCTCATATGTATACAGATAAGTTCAAAGACTATGATGATGCTTCATCTTTCAACATATTTATAAAGAACAATACTTCATTTGCTAAAGAGCTAATATCTTATATAGACAATCATAAATTTAAGAATCCAGATGCTAAAGTGTCAAAGAAGCTTAAGAAGATGATAGATGTAATGAATTTTTTCAACTATTACTTTTCTAAAACTACTAGCATAGCAAATGGTGAATGTATGATACTTATAGAGCCAACATATTCTAAGAATGTGACAAACATGGTCAATTGTGATTATGAAGGTGTATTATATCATGTAACACTTAAAGAAAATATTCCAGGAATACTTAAGAAGGGACTTATACCAAAGGGTGAAGACAATGATTACAGATACATAAAATCAAGAATATATATGTTCTGTGAAAATGACAAAGATGAATTGCAATATCTATATAAGAAAATATGCATTCAACGTTCATATAGTCCAAGAGAAGCAACATTGCTTAAGATAGACTTAAACTATGACGAAAATACTAATAAGAAGAATATGTCTTACAATATAGACTTCTATCAAGATTCTCTATACAAAGAAGACAATTTTGTATATACATATGAGAACATACCTCCACAATTCATAACAGTTATTGACATTTGGTAGAAAGTCAGATGAAAATCTGACTTTTTGTTTCTATATTATATATAATGAATTGTTTTACATATTATAATATATAAAAAGATGATAGAAGAGGAAATTGACAAGCTTAATTTGAATCCAATAACAGAAGATACAAAAGATGACATATCTAAGAACATAGATGTATGGATAAATGACTATATAGGATCTGAATTCAAATTTAGAGAACATCAAAAGGAGACTATAATAGAAATAATATACAATATACTAAATGATAAAGCTCATACTCAATTGATAGAAGCTCCTACAGGTTCAGGAAAGTCATTGCTAAATATCATATCTGCTGGAGTGTTGTCAACTTGTTATAAGAAGTCATCTTATATATTAGTGTCAGATTTATTCTTATGGAAGCAATATGATGACTTCATAAGACAACATCCAAACATAAGAAAAGAATTTGGAATACTTAAAGGGCAAACTGGAAATTACAATTGCTTACTAAATAATCTTGATGTTAGAAATGCAGATTGCAGGATGGCAGGTGTATCATGGGGCAATCTATTTGATCCTGTAAGTGCACAAAATCTTGGATATGGTTGTGCAGCAACATGCAAATATGTCAAAGAAAGACGAAAAGCATTGAAGTCTAATGTTGTCATCATGACATACCAACTATATCACTATATGTTGAATGTTGTATATAAGCAAAGTAGTGGTAAGGCAAAATTTTGTCCTCGTGACACTATATTTTGTGATGAGTGCCACAATATACCAACTATAGTCAGCAACAACTTTACTCCTGAGATAAAGCCAGAAGACAAAGAAGTATTTAAGACTATATATGAATATGGAATGCCTAATGCACAACTTGACTTATTTGATGATTTTTTAGCTGAAGCAAAGGGAGAAGATGAACTGAATAAGAAGCAGATTGCACAAAATAGGATTGTTGACTTTACTTGGAAAGAAGCAAGCAAGGTGTTTGATGATTGTTGGAATGTATTTATAGATCCTCATGCTTCCTATAAGAAAGACAATGAGGCAATTCAAGGATATATAAATCTAATAAATATGCTTGGTCCAATATGCAGTTCTATAGAAGCTGACTTACAATATAAGAAGCAACATGAGCATAAAGAGTTTGATGAGGATGACAGAAGAAGATATAGAGCTTGTTCTTATCTTAGAAATTGCGCTTGCTTTTGGAATGACTTTGGAACATGTATAGAAGAGACAGGACCACAATATGTAATAAAGAAAATTGAAGAGAACAGAAATACAAAGCAGACTGTTGTCAAATTTTCAGATGTCAAAGAGGATTTTCTTTGCTGGTATTTCTTATTGTCTACATCTGAGCATCAGGTTCTTATGTCAGCAACTATAGGGGGATATGAAGCTTATTATGAAAACACAGGATTGTCATATTCAGAAAAGAGATGGCCTGAGACTGACATATGGTATAAAGTAATTCCATCTACATTTGACTTTAGTAATTCTCCAGTATATTTTATAAATAGACATAAGATGTCATATGCTTATAAAGAGCAGTCATTTAAAGTGATAAAGCCAATGGTATATAAGCTATGTGAGCAGACATTCTATGGTAAGAAGGGTATGATACAAACTGGATCATATGCTAATGCTAAAGAACTGTATGATGATGCTCCATATCATATAAAGAAGAGAATGCTGATATATGACAATTCGAGAGATAAGTCAGATAAGATAACATTACATCAAATGTCAGAAGACACTATATTAGTTGGTCCAACTTTAGTTGAGGGAATTGACTTACCTGGAGATGACTGTCGATTCATAATCATAATTAAAGTACCATATCCTGTAATTATAGACAGATATGTAAAAGAAAAGATGAACATATTTCCAAAATGGTATAATTCAACAACATCAAATATAATAATACAAGGAATAGGTAGGGGTAACCGCTTTAGGGATGACTGGTGCAAGACATATATATTTGATGCATGCTTTTTAAGTTTGTATAATGCTACTAAATCTCAATATGCCCCAGAGCTACAAAAAAGAATAAGAATCATAAATTAGTGTAGACATGTCTCTCGCCCTTTCTAAGACA
>JAGATI010000180.1 GCA_017621295.1 Clostridia bacterium
TATTCTCTTTTCTTTTAGTAATTTGACAAATTTTAAAGCACTTGCTTGTGTAAATTCATTAACTTCCATATAGTGTAATAAATCACTTATATATTCATCATTTTGACTTTGATAAGAAGATATATTATCAAAATACTCATCAATTTCATTAAAATAGGTTTCAATTTTTTTTATTTTTTCTATAATCTCAAAGTGTTTTGGCTCTTCTTCTTTATCTTTATTTGTTTCCATTTCTTCTGCTATTGCTTGTTCTATTTCATCATTAGAAAAAGTGTCTTCATTTGGCTCTTCTTCCATTTCTGCTGCATTACCACCTAGTATTTCTGCCATTTCATCAGACACTTCATTATTCTTCTTTCTCCCCATATTGCTCATCTCCTATCATCTCTTTAACTTTATCTCTTAAATCTTTATTTTCCATTAACTTCCTTAATAGAAGTTCTACTTCTTTTTCTTCCTCTTTTTGTTTTTTATTTGTTTCATTTAACATAGCCATACGAACTCTTTCTCCGTTAGAGTGAGAGTAATTGTTTGTCGTTGCAATATTTGAATGCCCCATCTCATCACGAACTGTTGCAATGTCGTTTCCTCTTCTTAATTGTTCCGTTCCAAAACTATGTCTTAATTTATGAGGACTAAAATGGTTATACCAGTCTAATCTTCCCTCATATAAAGGTTCTTCATTAAACTTTTTAGCCCAAGTCTTCATACTTCTTTCAAAATTATTACGAAAAATAACATTTCCATTATCATTTAACATTAGAGTATCATCATTTTGCTTTCCATTTTTTTCAACAATTCTTGCTCTCTTTCCATTTATAAATTGTCTAGCAATTTCTTGTACCCATAAATCAAACCAAATTCTTCTTTCCTTATTTCCTTTACCAATTATATCTGCATAACCATTTTCAATATCAGTACAAGTTATTTGAATAAGTTCACAAAAACGAACACCAGTACCAAACCCAATAGCCATACCAGTTTTAACACGACTATCTTTAACATAACTTAATAAGTCCATTGCGTCCTCAAAATCTAAACATTTAGCCTCTCTTTTAGGCACTTTTGCAAAAGGTATTCTTAAAATATCTTCATCAATTTGGTCTTTAAATTCATCTTTTAAGAACTTGTAGATTTCTTTAATTGCCGTTAATTTAGTATTTCTACTTCTCTCCTTATTACCTTTATCTGCTAAATCAGATAGCCAATTTTTTACATTTTGAGAATTCATTTTCAATAAATCTTCTTTTGTTTTTATGTTATTATAGTCCAAAAAACTTTGTATTCTATATAAGTATTGGTCTATGCTGTTCTTACTTTTACCCTCAATTTTTGTCTTATAATCTCTATAAGATTTGAAAACTTGCTCTAATTCCATATTTACACCTCCTTTATTATTTATAATATAGCATATTATTTTATTTTTGTCAAGTAATATACTCCCTCTTTTTCTTCAACTTTTAGCTTTCCTTTAAATTCTTCCTCAACTGCTTTTACTTGTTCTATAAAGAACACATAGGCTTGACTATTATGTTTCAAGTCATTTAATGCCTCTTTTACAACATTTCTAAAATAACTATTTTCTTCTTCCATTTTAATTTTTCCTTTCATAATTATCAAACCCCCACGATTTTCAAATTTCCATTTAATTAAATATCAAAATCTAGTTCATTTTCCATAATATTTTTAACAACTTTACCATTTTTAAATCTAATTGTATATCTTGTGTCCCAACGAATAGTTTTACTATCAATAATCTCTACAATTTGATTATTATATTTAGTTAAATCTTCTCCACCAACTATTTTGGTATAAAATCTTGCTTTTTGCATAATTATTTCTCCTTTATTTCTTCAATTTTATTATAACTCCAATAAGACATATTTCTTTTAATATCTTTATCGTTATTTTCAATAACTTCTCTGCTATCATCTAACATTTTACTACTTAATTGCATAACTTGTTGTTTTGCAGAAATATAATCATCTGCCTCTACTTCTATTTCTTTATAAATATTTATTTGTGCTTTAATTTTAGTTCTATATTTAGCCACTTTTTCTGCACTCTCCTTTAACTATTTGCTTAATTAGATTATGGCTTACACCATATTCTTCTGCTAATTTTCTATAACTAACTTTTTTAAAGGGGTTATTTATGCTTTCATCTCTGCTTTCTATTTCATTTCTAAAATATTTTTCTCTTATTTCTTCAACCTCTTTATTAGTTAATTTTGCTCTTGAATTATTTTCTCCTCTTAAATGTTTCTTTTTATTTGTAATATAAAGATTATCAATTGCATTATTTTCTATATTATTATCTTTATGTTTTACACAAAATCTATGATTTTCAAAATCAAAATCTTGATGAAAAGCATAATAAACAAATCTAGCATAAGAAACACTCTTAACTTCTCCATTAATAGATAAGTCTATTGTTTTATTAAACACCATAGGTTTCCCACTTAAATTTAATATAGTTCCGTTTTCACAAACTTCATACCCAAATAAATTAACTTTTCTCATCTTGTCTGCTCCTTTACATATTTTCTATATATTCTTTTAGTTTAGAACAACCAATATAATAAATAGTTGCAAATTCTAAACATACACTTTCCTTATCTTTTCTATAAAACTTAACTCTTTTTTTAGAATTATTGACCTTAAAACCCCCTATTTGTCTTTGTGCTTTTGCAAGAGAGAGGTCTTGTTGTATATAATTACACATATCATAGAACTCTCTTTTCCCATACTCGTTTATAAAATCAATATTTCTTTTCATTTTAAATCTCCTTAATCATCATTTTCATCATAAATTTCCATATTCTTTTCCATTGCACCGACTACTCCGTCCATAAGATTTTTGCTAGTCCACATTATAAATAAAGTTATTATACCCATACTTAATCATCTTCCTCTTCTAAATCTAATATTTCATCTAAATTTAAATCTAATAAATCAAATTCTGCTTTTCTTCTATTATTCCAACCATAAATTACTTCAAATTTGTTTGTGTCTAAATTAATTATATAAGCCCACTCACAAAATAGAGTATCATCTATAAAATCATTTCCATTTTCCATATAAGGTACAACTTTATTTATATAAGAACTTAAATTACCTTGTAATTTTCTTAATAAACAATACCAGTCATCTAAACTTTTAGTGCTAACATTTAAATCTACAACATTTGCTTTAACACAAGTATCTTTTTGCTCTTGTGTAGGAGCAATATTGCTATCAATTAATTCAATATAATCAAAAGTTTCACTTAAAACATTTAATCTATTTTCCTTTTTTATTCCATTAATAGTTTCTACTAAATCTTTTCCTAAGCCACTAGGGTAACTATCAAAATGATTATAAGCCCCTTTTAATTCTCCTTTTTTCTTAATTCCATAATAACCTCTTGTACTCATATTATTCACTCTCCTCTTCAATAATCTTAATACATTTTCTTATTTCAACCATATCTTGTTCATCATTAAATCTACCCTCGTTGTTTTCTCTTATGTCATTTAATAATTCATAGCAAATCTTTAATTCTGCTAAAACTTCTTTATCAGTCATTTAAATCATCTCCTTTAAAATATTTTCTATTCTTTTATACTCTTTTTTAGAAACAAAGTTTTCTAAATATTGACACTCAATTATATCTTTTACTTCTGCTTTATTTCTAATTACTTCTCTATCATCAAAATCATATAAATAATATTTATTATTTTTACTTTTTCTTAATTCAAATCTATCTTGACTTGCTTTTAATAAAACTTTATTAAAGAAGTCTAAATCATTATTTAAATCATATTTTTTAAACCATATTTTCATAGTTCACACTCCTAATCTACGAACTCAAACTCTGCTCCACAACATTGATGAATAAATTGTTTATCTAACTTCCAATTACTTATAAATCTTAAAGGACAAGTTTCTCCCCATATTTTAGGTAGTTCATCAATATTATAAAATTTTGTATCTTCTCCCCACATTTCCTTAACACTTTCAATATCATCTTTATCTTCAACTATATATATTTTATGGCAATTATCATAAACAAATAATGTCAAATCATCTTCAATAACATATTCATTTAATAATTTACCAAAAACATATAAATCATAACCTACTTCATCTATTTCATACTCTCTAATTATTGTTTTCATTATTCATACACCTCAACTTTCTCTAACACTACATAATATACTTCTGCTATATTATCTATATATTCATTAAACACTTCATAAACCTTTATAATATTGTCAAACTCATCTTTAATAATTTTCTTATCAAATTGTCTAACAAACCAGTCTTGCTCCTCATTTACTTTATTAATAGTTAATTCTATATGTTTTTCTAATTCTGCTTTTGCTATTCTTTCATCATAATAAGCACCAACTATTTTAGTATTAAATCTCATTTCCTTAATATTTCTTGTATCATCAGTATATGTTTCATAAATAATATACATAAGTATTCATCTCCTTTTTGTTTACACTTACATTATAGCACAATATTTTATTATATTTCACTTTTTTGTCTTATTTTTGTAAAAAACTTAAAACTTTTTCTAAACTTTCTAATTCTTTTTCATAATCTTCAATAGAATAATTATTCTTTTTAGCAAACTCATATACTTCATCAATTCTTTTTTCTATTTCATCTGCATTATTTATATAAAGATTATCTTCTCCACCACTATAACTATAAATATCAACTTCTCCACTTATATACCAGTCGTTATTTTCATTTTCAGTATCAAAATTCTTATCAATTAAATATAGAGTTATATTATAAGCACTAGCATTAATAGGTACATAACCATTACAAGCCCATTGTTGTATAGTTCCAACATAATCTATACCACCACCACTTATATCAAATTCTTCATCATTAATAAGTTCTTCTACTCCACCTTTATTAAATAATTCTTCTGCTCTTTTTAAACCATTATAAGCAAGTTCATAATCAAAATATTTTCTCTTTTCTTCAAACATAATTTACACCACCTTATTCATATATATAATTCCAAGTATAATCTTCATTAATTAAACTATCAATTATACTTTTAGAATATTCTCCATTGAATAAACCAAGCCAATTATTCTTATCTATCTCTAAATAATCATCTAAACCATTAAGATAAAAATTAATTTTATGGTCTTTTTTATTTTCAATAACATATCTAAAATCATAATCTTTTTTTGTATCACTTACAATAATTAAATCATTTTCAAAAATCTTTTCCATAATTATTCATCTCCTAATTCTATAACATAATTGTTATAATATTTAAAACTATCAAAAGTTCCACCATATTTTTCACTATAATTAAACACACTCATATATTTTTTATCTGCTCTACAATTTTTATAGTAAACTATTTTATCTCCATTTTTTTTAACTAAATCTTTCAAAAACATATTAATCAACTCCAAGTCTTTGTTTTTCTTCTTCCCAACATTTATCACAATAAGCACTATGTAAATCATCTTTTTTAGCACCACATACTAAACAAATTGACTTATCTTCTGCTACTTGTTTTAATTCATCTACATATTCTTTATAACTATTTAACCATTGCAACTCATATTTATCTTCTTTGTTTTTATATTCATTTGCAATTAAATATAAGTTTTCTAAATATTTAATATAGTCATCTTCAAAATCTTCATCTTCATAAATTTCGTGTTCGTTTCTTTCATAATCTATTGCACGACCTACAACTCTATTAATTACTTCATTTAATGTCTTTTCTTCATCATCTACAACTTCATTTGTTTGTAAATCATATAATTCATATTGCTTTCCATTTTTTAGAACACACCACTCATAAAAATCTAAAAAACTATCAAGTGCTTTTATTTTATCATCTTTTGTTAATTCATATAAAGTAATACTTTCATCTAAAATATTTCTAGTTCTTTCTCTTTCCATTTGTCTATATGCTAATCTTTTTCCATAATCAGTTATTCCATAAACTTCTTCATTAGTAAATTGTTTCATATATTTATCGTATGTTTCCCAAACAAAATGTCTATTTACTTTATCATCTTCTTCAAACTCATCTAGTGTTAATAATATATCATTTATTTGTTCCCATAAAGTCCAAGCCTTACTTAAATCATTATCTGCATAAGCCTTTTTGCACTCATCAACTAATTTTTGATAATCTTTCATAACTTTCATCTCCTTTAAATCATTTCTAATATTTCTCTAACACTCAAATCATCAATATCTTCACTTTGTGATAATTCATATAAGTCATCACTTAATTGTGATAGACACCTACAAGCATTATCTTTTAACCACATTGTATGTAAAGTAGATATGTTTTTATATGCTACTTCATCATCAAACCACTTGCTTTTAAACAACTAAACTCATATAAACTATCTATTGTTTCCTCATTTAAACTTTTATATAATTTAATAAATTCTTCTTTATTCATTTTCTTCATCTCCATTTCCTTTAATCTTTAATTTAAATTTCCAATAATCAATAAAACCTTTTAAATTTTGTTTGCTATACTCAACGAACTTTAAATCATAAGTCGTTAAGATTTTATTATCTTTACTAATTATTATTTTATTCTCCTTATTTTTTTTAACCTTAACTCCCCCACAAACTTCTAAATTCCTTTTAATCTTTGTATAGCAACTCATACTCCTATTCTCCTTTAATCATATTTAAAACTTCTTCTGCACTTAAAATTAAATATTTACCATTTACTTTTTTACTAACTTGTAAATTATTAAATCTATCTTCATTATTCAATTTTAAATGTTTCTCTTTTATAAAATATTCTATTTTACTTTTTAATTCCTTTATATTCTTTGCATAATTTGAATATAAAGTTTTATCTTCTGCTAACCATAATATTTGATATTTCATTATTCTTCAACTCCATTTACAATAATTCTATTTTCTTTTGTATCAACTACTTTAAACTCTTTACAACCACATTGTTTATGGTATCTATGTCCGTGTCTATAACCATATATTGTATTGCTTTGTATTCTGCTTTTATACCATACTGCACCACAACCCAAACACTTAATTTCATATCTATCTTTTGGTCGTTCTACATTGTTGTTTGCATAAATCTTATTAATATTTTCAGTTCTAGTTATATGATACACACCATAATTATTTACTTGTCTAGCATACATTTTCCATTTTTCTTTATGTCCTATTGTATCATCAAAAGTATGTAATATTTCGTGAATAATAACATTTTTAATTTCTTTATCAGTTCCTATTTCTAGTAGCCATTTTGAAATATTAATGTATCTCTTTTCACAACATTGTCCTAATCTTTTTTTAGCATTTGATATGGTATAATATAATACTTTATTCATCTTGTCTTGAAAGCCCATATCTATCATTTCTCTTTCACTTTCTTTTGCAAGTCTTTTTAGTTTTTGTTCTAAACTTTCTCTCATAAACAATACCTCTTTCTTTTTATTTACACCTATATTATACCATA
>JAGATI010000181.1 GCA_017621295.1 Clostridia bacterium
AATTCCATTTTCAAAATTCATTGTTACAACACCAAGCATAATAACTTTAGTATTGATTTATTGTATAATATTTATTTTTGTTTTTTTAGATAAAAGAGGGATACTTAACAAACATAATATATACACTTTTTTGAAAAAAGTTAGACATATCATGAAAGCACCAATTGTATTTTTAATAATTATTATTTGTACAACTGTATCTATATATATAAAATGTAATATATGCAATTTAAAGGTATTTTTCATAGATGTAGGTCAAGGTGACAGCA
The DNA here is from genome assembly GCA_017621295.1 of Clostridia bacterium. Next base: position 270 of record JAGATI010000181.1, read on the forward strand.
CTTTAATTATTACGCCAAATAATAAAAAAATTTTAATAGATGGTGGAGGAAACGAATTTGGAGGTTTTGATGTTGGAGAAAAAACATTGCTTCCATATTTATTAGCTAGACAAGTAAAAAGTATAGACTATATAATTATATCTCATTTCGATTCAGATCATTGTCAGCGGTTTATTTACTATTGTGGAAAAGTTAAAAGTTAATAATATTATAATTAGCAAACAAGGAAAAGAATCTAAAAATTTTGAAACACTAATAAATATAGTAAAGAAGAAAAAAGTAAATGTAGTAGTAGTACAGTCAGGCGATAAAGTACAAATTGATAAAAGTTGTTATTTTGATATTTTATTTCCTACTAAAAATTTGATTTCAAATAATGTATTAAATAATAATTCTATTGTAGCTAAATTTTGCATGCAGAATTCTAGTAAACAAGTTGTTTTTAGTATGTTGTTTACTGGCGATATTGAAAAAATAGCAGAAGAGAATTTACTACAACTTTATGCAGGTACTAATAATTTAGAAGCCAGTATTCTAAAAGTAGCACATCATGGCTCTAAAACTTCAAGTACACAAAAATTCTTAGAGAAAGTAAAACCAAAAATTGCTTTAATAGGAGTAGGAAAAAATAATACTTTTGGACATCCAAGTGATAGTATAATAAAAAGATTAGAAAGTTTACGGGATAAAAGCTTATAGAACAGATGAAATGGGTGAAATTTCAATCAATATAGATAATAAAGGAAATATTAGAGTTAATAAATTTATAAAATAAGCGAAGATATTATATCGTAATTTCTATATATTTAAACCCCTTTTTTATTTATTTTTATATTGTTTTCGAATTTTGAAAAATTTTTTCATGTCTTTATCCTGTTAAAAAATAAAAAGGTATTGTAAAAACTATACTTTAATTATATAATAGTAACATATACAAAAGAAAAGGAGATAAAAGATAAAGTGGAGTGCCAGAAATTTATTCCAGAAGGTTGGCTTGAAAACTTTTCACCTGTTACAAAAGATACATTAATAAATGCAATCGAGACAGGGGAGGTTATGCAAGGAATTGTAAATAAATGCGATTCAAATTATAATTTATATGTAGATTTTGGTAATAACCTTAAAGGTGTTATACCAAGAGACCAAATTGAGGCTGTAAATATAGATGAAACAGGTTTCCCAAAGCCAAATATTTGTGCATCAAAGGTTAACAAATATGTTCAGTTTAAAGTAAAAGATATTGATAAAAAAGACTATTTTATTTTATCTAGAAAAGCTGTTGGAAAAGATGCTTTAAATTGGATAAAGCAAGAAGCAAAGCCAGGTCAGATAGTAAAAGGAATAGTAAAGAGTATTAAACCATATGGTGTTTTTGTAGAAATAGGTGGAGGAATTGTTGGGCTTTTACATATAGAAGATATATCAGTTGCAAGAATAAAAACACCATTAGAAAGACTATCTATAGGTCAAAAAATAAATGTGATGATTAAATCTATAGATTATAAACTAGAAAGAGTTGTTTTATCATATAAAGAACTTTTAGGGTCTTGGGAAGATAATGTAAAAGATTTCGAAGAAGGAACAACAGTTGTAGGTATCGCAAGAGAAGTCGAGAAGTCTCGGAAATGGTATTTTTATAGAATTAAAACCTAATCTAGTAGGTCTTGCAGAATATAAAGATGGAATACAGTATGGCGAAAATGTAAATGTATACATAAAAAGAATTATACCAGAGAAAAAGAAAGTTAAGTTATTAATTGTATAAAATTTAAATAATGGAGGTTTGAAAATATGGTAGAAGATAGAGAGATTAAAGCTACTGTATCTCCTTTTGCAATTAGAGAAGGAGAAATTAAGGTATTTGATGGAAAAGATGGATATGTTTCCATGAATCAGATAATTCACAAAATAAATATAGGACATATTACAGATTTACATTTTGTAATATTGAATTTAGTTAATGAATTCGAATTTATAACTTCAAGACAACTTTATCAATTATTAGAGTGGAAAGGGTTAGAAGTAAAATCACAAGATAAATTAAATAATAAGCTAGAACAGTTAGTTAAATCAAAAATATTAACAAGATATTATTTTAACTCAGATGAAGGAAAAGGTATTTACCGTGTATATTGTTTAGAAAAAATGGGAAAATATCTATTAAATTCTAGAGGAGAAGAATGTAAATGGCAACCAACTGATAATACAAAACCAGTTGCTATGATAAAAAAGAGATTGGCAGGAAATCAAACAATTATCGCATACTTAAGAAAAGTTAAAGCTTTTGATAAGTATACTCCAAAGCCAAGTATAACTGCAAAAAAATTAGGTAAAGTATTTAAAGCAACAGGTGGAGATATTAGATTAACTAAAAACGGAAAATCAATCGATTTTTTATTTGAAGTAATAAGAAGAGAAGATGATTGGCAAAAAAAATTATCAGATAAAATGAAACTTTATGGAGATTTTTATGAGAGTTTTGTTCCAAATGATTCTGGATTTCAAAATATGCCACAATTAATAATAATATGTGAAGATGATAAACATATGGCAGAAACATTTAAAGAAATTATAATAAATAAGTTAGAAATTCCAAAAATAAAGTTATATTTTACTACAGATTTAAGACAAAATGAAGAAACATTAAATAAAACATTAGTAGAATTTAAAATTGATGAAAATACTCGTAAATATAA
>JAGATI010000033.1 GCA_017621295.1 Clostridia bacterium
CCAGTGAAAACCATTATGTTTTAAATTATTTCTAACTTCTTCATTTGGTTTCTCATCAAATAGAAATTGAATTCTATTAATTTCCTTGTTATGAATAACTTTTCCTCCAACAAATTCCTTATCTTCAAATTCTATTTTTTCTAGATTTTCAAGTCTTGCAATTCTTCTTTTTGTTTCTCTAATCCTTGCACCTATATTTTGAAGTTGCCAAGGCTGATGTTCTTCATCTGCTTTTATAAGAGCTCTTTGTCTTTCTAAATACTCCAACTTTTCTTTCAACTTTGTCATAGCATTTGGATCGTCATTATAAATAACATTTGAATTATTCATATCTTTTGCTTTTTCCTCATAATACTTTTGTTTCTTATCTTCTTCGATTGATTTTCCAATGTCCTTCCAAGCTCTTTCGTGTAATCTTCTAGCCATCTTTTCTGAATGATGACCAATGATTATTGGCTGACCGAGGTGTCATTTCTAAAATTCTGTTAGCATTAGAATTCATATACTGCCTTGACTTTTCTTCAGCTTTTTGTGCTAATCTTCTGTATGTTTCTTGTCTTGCTTTTCTTCGTTCCTCGTAATCTGCTCTTCCTCCCATTTTTTATCTTCTTCCTTTCCCACTATCACCATACAATGTAGTGCTATTGCAATAAATCCTCCAATCATTGCTCCAACTATAAAACCTATACTAAACATAGCAATTTCCTTTCCAATAAAAAAAGACCTTGCTATTGGTGTGTGATTTTAACTCTTCATACACCTAATAACAAGTCTTTTCATATTTGTTTTAATTCTTCCCAAGTAAATCCATCTCTACCAAAATGTCCATAATTAGTAGTCTTTGAATAATTTGGTTCTTTTAATTTTAAATAATCAATGATTCCTTCAGGAGTCAAATCAAAAGTATCTTTAATTATATTTATAATATCAATTTCTGGTATTCGATTTGTTCCGAAACAATCAATGTAAAATGATATTGGATTTTTCATTCCTATACCATAACTAATTTGTATCTCGCATTTTCTTGCTAAACCATTTGCAACAACACATTTTGCAATATGTCTTAACATATAGGATGCTGACCTATCAACTTTTGTTCCATCTTTTCCTGAAAAAGCTCCACCTCCGTGACGAGCATATCCTCCATAAGTATCAACAATAATTTTTCTTCCTGTTAATCCAGTATCTGCTACAGCTCCTCCTATAACAAATTTTCCTGTTGGATTAATAACAAATTTTGTATCAATATCTATCATATCTGGCTCAACAACTGGTTTTATTACTTTTTCAATTATATCGTTTTCAAGCTCATCTATATCTGCATTTGCATCGTGTTGAGTTGAAATCAATATTGTATCTATTCTAAATGGATAGTTGTTCAAATACTCTGCAGTAACTTGAACTTTTCCATCTGATTTCAAGTATGGAATTATTCCTTCTTTTCTTACCTCGGCTAATCTATGAGCCAATTTATGAGCAACATCTATTGCATAAGGCATTAAGTTTTCTGTTTCATCACAAGCATAACCAAACATTATTCCTTGATCTCCAGCTCCACCTTCATCAACTCCAATTGCAATATCATTACTTTGCTTAACAATATTTATATTAATTTTACAAGTTCTATAATCCATACTTGTTTCTTCATCATCGTAACCCACTTCTTTTAATTTATCTCTTGTAATTTTTTCAATATCAATATTTGCATTTGATGTTATTTGTCCTGCAATAGAAACTTGTCCATTAGATATAAATGTTTCTACTGCTACTCTTGAATTTTTGTCTTGTTCTAAACAAGCATCTAGAATTGAATCTGAAATATAGTCACATACTTTATCAGGATGCCCTTCTGTAACAGATTCACTAGTTAAAAAATATCTTTTGTAGTTATTCATATAAACCTTCCTTTCACTTCGCACCACAATCGATTTTGTGGCATTTTCATAAATAACTAGAGTAACTATCCCTTATTATATTTTTTCTTCTGTAAGTTTCATTATACTTTTAGCATCACCTCCCTTAAATTTACCTCTGAAAAGCAATCTAAAAATATATATAATATTTTTATTAAATCTTTAACAACTCTTTTATCCTCATCTTTTTCAAATAATTCATATATTCCATCAAAGAGAATTTTACAATACAAATCTTTTTCCTCATCTGATAGAGTTTCAAATTTTTTAAAATCACTTTCAATAAAAAAAGAGATATGTGCCAAAGTTAATCTTTGTAACATATCTTGGTCGGCTTTATTATAAATAGTTAATCCTATTATTGAATCCATTATTATTTCATCAAATTTCTTTAATGATTTTTCATTAATTTTACATATTTTATTTTTAATTTTTGAATCGTTCATATTACCTCCAAATCTTTTTTCAAAAAAAATAAAGCATAAAAATGCTTTATTTAGAGAAAAACTTTAACTTATTTTTTATTTAATTTGACCAATCAACCTTTAACCAGGTTGTTTTTAATTATGTCAAACTGGTCAATTTTTGACTAATTTTTTGCTAATTTTATAGCTTTTTTTCAATTTTATTGAAACGATGTAACGCAGTAATGTCAACGGTTTCTTAACTTTCCTTACGACCCATCAACGCCACGCATTCAACATGGCTCGTAAACGGAAACATATCAACTGGCTGAATCTCTTTTACATCATACTTTTCCTCCAACAATTTCAAATCTCTAACTAAACTTGCTGGATTACAACTAATATAAATAATTTTTTTAGGCTCTACATTTAAAATATTTTCTATTGTATGTCTATCTAATCCCTTTCTTGTAGGATCTACAAAAATAACATCTGGTTTATCACTATTTTTCTTTAAAACATCTTCAAAAACTTTTTCTACATCTCCTGCAAAAAATTCTATATTTCTAATATCATTTATACTTGCATTTTCTTTTGCATCTTCTATTGCTTGCTTAACAATTTCTATACCATAAACTTTTTTAACATATGGAGATGCAAATATTCCAATTGTACCAATTCCACAGTACAAATCAAATAAAGTTTCATTCTTAGAAAGATTCGCCATTTCAATAGCGGTATTATACAATACTTCTGTTTGAACAGGATTAATTTGGTAAAAAGACATTGGAGAAATCTTAAATGTATAATCACCTAATTTATCATAAATATATCCATCTCCATATATCACTTCATTTACATTTCCTAAAATAACATTTGTATTTTTTACATTAATATTTTTTACAACTGTTTTTACTTCTGGAAATTCTTTAATAAGTAATTTTACTAATTCCTTTTCCTTTTTTAACTCTTTTCCATTAAGCACTAAAATACACATAATTTCATGTGTTTTAATTCCTACTTTTATTACTATATGTCTAAGCAAACCTTTTCCATTTTTCTCATTATATATAGGAATATTATTTTGTATAAAGAAATGAAAAACGAAATTAGCTATTTGCTCTGATAATGGATTTTGTATCATGCAATTTCTCATAGGAATTATTTCATGAGTTCTTTTGGCATACACTCCTATAACAGGTTCATTATTTTTATCTAATCCTACTGGATATTGTGCTTTATTTCTGTAATTATATGGATTTCCCATTCCAACCAACATATTAACATTTATTTTATTATTTAATGTTTTGTTTACTAAGTTTTGAACTGTATTTTGTTTTATATTTAAAGTTTCTTCATAATCGATATGTCTTAAATTGCAACCACCACATCTTTTATATGTACCACAGTCTGTCTCTACTCTATACTTTGACTTTTCTAATATTTCTATTAAATTTCCAAATGCATGTGAAGTAGTTACCTTTACAATCAAAATTTTACACTTTTCACCTTTTATAGCTCCTTCTATAAAAATAGTAAAATTATCTATTTTGGCAATTCCTTCTCCTTCAAATCCTTGGTCAATAATATCTACTATATATTCTTTATTTTTTTCTACTGGAACTTTCATTATATCACCTACTACTCTATATTAATTTTCTTTAGATTCATCTTTTTTATTTTCTATATTTTCCTTATTATCATTAAACAATTCATCTAAATTATACTCATTTTCTAATTTTTTCACTTTTTCATTATCATCATCTAATCCTAAATCTTTAAAATATTTTTCTTTCATAATATATCTCTCCTATCTATATATTTAGCAAAATAAAAATGCTACTGCATTACTGTTGCATTATCATATATGAAAATAGAGAGTTTTAAAAAACTCTCTTTTCTTAATCTGGTGCGGATGAAGGGACTTGAACCCCCACGTCGTTGACACTGGTTCCTAAGACCAGCGCGTCTGCCAGTTCCGCCACATCCGCATATTTATTTGACAACAATAATATTAGCATACTTTTTATATTGTTGTCAATATGTTTTATTAAATTATTTTTTATATTTTTATTTTTTTCTATCAAATATATTTATTATATTTCCTACCAAATTTACAATTTGAGTACTTTTAGTTTGAGCTATATTTTTTCCTAATGCTTTGCCTCCAACTGTCAGAGATGCTACAAGAGCACTTATTATAAATTGTAAATTGAATCCTAAATTAAAACTTTCTGTAATTTTCATAGATACCATTGCACTAATAGCACCACTTAAAACTCCTGCAATATCTCCTATAACATCTGCACAAATATTAGCAACTTTAGCAGAATTTCTGATTAACTTTATAGATGTTTTAGCACCTTTTATTTTTTTAGATGCTTTAGCATGGAAATGTGATTCCTCACCTACTGTAACAGCAACACCTATTATATCAAATATAATTCCCACAAAAATAACTAAAACTAGTATAATTATTGCTGGAATTACTGCTAAGCCGTTTATTGCTGTAGTAGATATATATGAAAATAATATAGATAATATGAATGTAGTAATAAAAATTGTTATAAACCACTTTACTGCTGAATTATCTTTTTTACTTTCTACATTTTTTTCTTTTTTCATTTTTTACTTAATTTCTCTCCTATTATTTAAATTTATAGGTGGTAAAACTTAAGTAAATTCTACGGTTTAGGTCTAGTAGAATTTCTCTATTTCTTACTAAACATTACTGTTTAGCCGTTTCCATTTAAAAGAAATATCCTAAGGATAACAAGGCCACCAGATCACCACTTAAATCCGTACTTTAATCCTTAAATTTTCATGTTAATTACATAACAAACACTCTAGAAGTTTTCCTTAATACATTGCAACCTATTACTAGTCTCTTTTGCAGTAGTGATTTCATAACTATCATAAAAATAAAATTTGTCCAAATCTTATTATTACTTAAATTAATCCCAAGACTACCACTCAAGACAGGCTACACTATATATTGTGTCTTGGCACTTTATATAGGTTATACTTAAAATTTAACTATTTAAGCCTCCGCGAAAGCAGGGTCTGTTTTTCTATGTATGCCATTACATATTGCCCTACCTTCTTACTTCCTGAAAACACACAAAACTGGCATTCCGCGCACAAACAAGAAACTTCAACGATACGCCCTTTAGTGGATTTTTAGCCCCACCCTCGTAATAGACAATGCAACTAGAATAGTGCACCACCAATGCTTATAATAACATATTTTTATTTTTTTGGCAAGTTTTACAAAAATTAAATTCTATTACAATAATTGCAATTTCTTAGTTGCAATTTTTTCTATAAACATTTCATCATGTTCTACAAAAATCATTGTAGGATTATATTTTTTTAAACATCCTTTTAAATTGTTAGTTTCTTGAGATACATAGGAAATTATTAAATCATTCGAAACTCTAATTTCTCCATATTATTATATTTATATGTAGATGTTTTAAATATTTTTTATATAAGATTATTTAAAACAAGAGAAACCACGATTAATTATAACAATTAACTATATAAAAATCAATACTTTATGTTCACTTTTAAAATATATATATTAAACTCTGTTAATAGTTTTATATTAGACCCTAATTACAATATACATCTATCCTATTTTGCTAAAATCTCACAAATTAAATTACTAATTTCTGTAGGATTATCTACTGTTAACCCTTCTATTAATCTAGCTCCTGCATATAATATTTTAGTATATTTTTTTAATTCTTCTTTATCGTTTTTATATAATTCTTTTATTTTATTTGCAATTTCATGTTTTTCATTAATTTCTAAAACAGTTTGTGCTTTAATTCCCTGGCTATTTGGCATTTCTTTCATAACTTTTTCCATCTCTATAGAAATTGCACCTTCACTTGATAAACAAACTGGATGATTTTTTAATCTATGAGTAAATCTTATATCTTGTACAGAATCTTTTAGAATTTCTTTCATTACATTAAACATTTCTTTATTTTCTTCGTTTACCTTTTTTAATGCTTCCTTCTCTTCTTTAGTATCCAAATCTACATTGTTTGCACAAACATTAACAAATTTCTTACCTTCGTATTCCATCACTACTTGCAATACAAATTCATCTACATTATCTGTTAAATATAAAATTTTATATCCTTTATCTTTTACTTTTTCTACTTGTGGTAACATTTCTATTTTATCTATTGTTTCACCACAAGCGTAATAAATACAATCTTGTCCTTCTTTTAAATCTTTTACATATTCTTTTAATGTAATGTATTTACCTTCTTCTGAACAATGGAATAACAATAAATCTTGCAAAAGTTCTTTGTTCATTCCATAATTATTATATGTCCCAAATTTTAATTGAACACCAAATATATTAAAGAACTTTTCATATTCTTCACGATTTTTCTCTAACATTGATTGTAATTCTGATTTTATTTTTGATTCTATATTTTTTGCTATAGTTCTTAATTGTCTATCTTGTTGCAAAATTTCTCTTGAAATATTTAAAGATAAATCTTCACTATCTACTAATCCTTTTACAAAGCCAAAATAATCTGGTAATAGCTCTTCACATTTTTCCATTATTAATACACCATTAGAATATAATGCTAGTCCCTTTTCATAATCACTTGTATAATAATCAAATGGAACATGTGAAGGAATATATAAAAGAGCATTATATGAATATTGTCCTTCAACCTTTGTATGAATTACTTTTAAAGGATTTTCATAGTCATGAAATTTATCTACATAAAAAGAATTATATTCTTCCTGTTTTATATCTTTTTTTGGTCTTTTCCATAATGGAACCTGGCTATTTACTGTTTCTATTTCCTTTACTTTCTCAAATTCATTTTCTGTTCCTTCTTTTTTTCTTTGATGTTCTATTTCCATTTTTATTGGATAACGTATATAGTCAGAATATTTTTTTATTAATTCTTGAATTTTATATTCTTCTAAAAATCTACTATATTTTTCATCTTCTGTATCTTCTTTTAATTTTAAGATGATACTAGTTCCTCTGGTCTCTTTTTTGCAAGGCTCTATAGAATATCCATCTATTCCTTCAGATTCCCAAATATATGCTTCTTCTGAATCTACAGATTTGCTTATTACTTTTACATTGCTACTTACCATAAAGCAAGAATAAAATCCTACTCCAAATTGTCCTATTATATCTATATCTTCTTTTTTCTCATTTTCTTCTTTAAATTTTAATGAACCACTTTTTGCAATAGTTCCTAAATTCTCTTCTAATTCTTCTTTAGTCATTCCACAGCCATTATCTTTGATTGTTAAAGTTTTTTCTTTTTTATCTAATTCAATTTTTATTTGTAATTCATCTACATTAATATTTAAATTTTTATCTGTTAATGAACGATAATGTAATTTATCTATCGCATCACTTGCATTAGATATAAGTTCTCTTAAAAATATCTCCTTATTAGTATAAATTGAATTAATCATTAAATCCATTAATCTTTTTGATTCTGCTTTAAATTCTTTTTTACTCATACTTTTTATTCCTCCTCATGTTTCACTTATTTTAGGTCAAAGTCTCTTTTAGATAAATCTTACTTTATAAATGTTATATATTTTCTTACAAATAAGAAAATATATTTACTACATAAGAATAAGAATGATTGGCCACTTTTGGTAGTATATAAAAAAAAATTAGCAAAGTCAAGTATCGACTGCTAATTTTTTTATTTGCACAAGGGAACAGTTCTCTTGTCCAACCATCATTCATATATATATCTTTCAACTAACTAATTTAATATTAATATTAAGCTATAACATAATATTTTAATTTTTTACATATTATTTTTAGTAAATCTCCAAGAATCCTCACACATCTCTTTTATTTCTCTTGTTGCAACCCAACCAAGTTCTTCTTTAGCTTTAGTTGCATCTGCATAACATGTTGCAATATCTCCTGGTCTTCTATTAGTTATTTCATATTTTATTTTAACACCTGTTGCTTCTTCAAATGCTTTTACAATTTGTAAAACAGAATATCCATTTCCTGTACCTAAATTGTAGCTTTTTACACCTTTCATATCTCTTGCTTTATCTAAAGCTTTTAAATGTCCAATTGCCAAATCAACAACATGTATATAATCTCTTACACCTGTTCCATCTATAGTATCATAATCGTTTCCAAACACATTTAGATGGTCTAATTTACCGCAAGCTACTTGGTTTATATATGGCATTAAATTATTAGGTATTCCATTTGGATTTTCTCCTATTTTTCCGCTTTTATGAGCTCCTATTGGGTTAAAATATCTAAGTAATATAATGCTCCAATCATTATCAGAAACATATACATCTTGCAAAATTTGTTCTATCATTAACTTAGTACTTCCATATGGATTTGTTGTAGATAGTGGAAAATCTTCTTTAATTGGTACTGTTTTTGGATTTCCATATACAGTTGCAGAAGAACTAAATACTATTTTTTTACAGTTGTATTTTTTCATTACTTCTAATAAAATTAAAGTTCCTGTTATATTATTATGATAGTATTCAACAGGTTTTGCTACAGATTCTCCAACAGCTTTTAATCCTGCAAAATGTATACAAGAATCTATGTCTGGATTTTCTTCAAAAACTTTTTCTAAATTTTCTTTATCTAATAAATCAACTTCATAAAATTTAAAGTCTTTATTTGTAATTTCTTTAATTTTATCTAACATTTCTGGTTTACTGTTAGAAAAATTATCTACTATTATTATTTTTTCTCCTTTATTTAATAATTCTACACAGGTATGACTTCCTATATACCCTGCTCCTCCTGTTACTAAAACTGACATATAAAATTCCTCCTTTAAAATTTGAGACAAAGGGACGGAGTTTTTGTCTCTAGATTCTTCAATGGACAAAGAGATGTTTCTCTTGTCCACTTCCACTTTTTTATATTATAAATGTTCAAAGATAATTAGACAAAAGCTCTGTCCCGTTGTCTAATCTTCATATAGCTCCTGATAAATTCTATAATCTCTAACTATTTTTCTTACATAATTATTAGTTTCTTTATATGGTATATTTTCTATATCTGATCCATCTTTTTTTATTATTCCTTTTTGTATCCATTCATCTACATTTCCAATACCTGCATTATATGCAGCAAGTGCTACTGGATAATTATTATATTTTTCTAATAATCCGAGAAAAATATTTAGTTCCTATTTTTATATTTTCTTTTGGATTAAATAACATATCTTTTGAAAATTCTTCTTCTATTTCATTTACAACTACTTCTTTTGCTGTTCTTTCTAAGATTTGCATTAATCCCATTGCATTACTATGTGAAACAACATCAGAATCAAAATTACTTTCTGCTTTTATAACCGCAAAAATTAGTAATGGATCTAAATCATTTTCTTCTGCATATGTGTATACATATTCAGAATACTCTTTTGGATACATTTTTTTCATTATTATATCTTGTATATTTACTACTTTTATTAAAATAACTGCTATTACAATTAATAGAACTAATCCCACAAAAATTTTTCTTAATTGTTTAGGCAATATTATCTCTCCTTATTTTCATTTGTTTTATTATCTTTTATATTTACGTATATATACGCTTTAAAAGATTTAAGTGATATCTTATTCCAACAAAGATTTTATCTATTTTATTTACATTCATACCATGTTTTTGCTTCAGAAGTTTCTACTTTTAATGGTATTAATAATGTTATAGCATTTTCCATACAATTTTTCAATATACTTTTCACTTTTTCTTTATCATTTTCTTTACATTCTATCATTAATTCATCATGTACTTGCAATATTATTTTAGCATCTAAATTTTCTTCTTTTAATTTGTTATATACATCTATCATTGCTATTTTCATTATATCTGCTGCTGTACCTTGAATTGGTGTATTCATAGCAGCTCTTGCACCAAACTGACGGACCATATAATTGTTTGAACTTAATTCTGGAATATATCTACGTCTATGGAAACTTGTCTCTACATATCCTTGATTTTTTGCAAGTTCTACAATATCATCCATAAATTTCTTTATTCCACTATATTTTTCTAAGTATTGTTCTATATACTCTTTTGCTTTCTTTTTAGAAACTCCTATCTGTTCTGCTAAGCCAAAATCACTTATTCCATATACTATACCAAAATTAACAGCTTTTGCAGAGCTTCTTTGCTCTTTTGTTACTTCTTCTTTTGGTATTCCAAGTACTTTAGATGCTGCTTGAACATGTATATCTTCATCATTTTTAAATGCTTCTAACATATGCTCATCTTGTGATATATGTGCTAAAACTCTTAATTCTATTTGAGAATAATCTGCATCAATGAATACATAGCCTTCTTCTGGCTTAAATACTTTTCTTAGTCTTTTTCCAAATTCGATTCTAGTTGGTATATTTTGTAAATTTGGTTCTGTACTACTAATTCTCCCTGTTTGAGTAACAGTTTGATGAAAATATGAATGTATTCTTTTTGTATTTTCATTAATATATGGAAGTAATCCTTCTACATAAGTAGAATTAAGCTTCATTAAACTTCTATATTCTAATATTTTTTCTATAACAGGATGCTTATCTTTTAACTTTTCTAATATTTCTACATCTGTTGAATAACCTTTTTTTGTTTTCTTGTATGATGGTAACCCTAATTTCTCAAAAAGAATAACACCTAGTTGTTGTGTAGAATTTATATTAAATTCTTCGCCACATAACTCATATATTTCATTTGTTAATTCTTTTAAACCGTCTTTCAAGCTATCTCCAAACTTAATTAATTCTTCTTTATCTACATACATTCCATTAAATTGCATTTCTCCAAGCACTTTAACTAGTGGCATTTCTATATTAGCAAATAAATCTAAGCTATTAATTTCTTCGAGCTTTTTCGTCATTATCTCTTGCAATTTTCCAAGTCCATATACATACATAGAATATCTTTTTTTATCTAAATCATTTTTTACTTTATCTTTGCAAGGGCTTAAATTATCAAATAAATTAATTTGATTACTACTACTTTCATCTTCTTTATTATTTTCTATAAAATCATTTACATCTATTTCCAGATATTGTTCTATTATTTCTTCTAAATTATATTTTGTGCTAGGATTTAATACATATGCTGCAATTTCGGCATCATATGTTAAATTTTCCTCATTTATTCCTAATTCTTTTAACATTACATAATCTTCATTTAATTTATAACCATATAATTCTATATCTTTATCTTCAAAAATTTCTTTAAATTTAGAAACAAATTCATTTATATCATTTATTTTTATATAATATGATGTTTTATTTTTTGGTACATATATAGTAACTGATATTATCTTCTTTTTTATAATATTTTTAGGTTCAGATACACTTTCTTTTCCTAAAAAATATATTAGCTTTTTTTCTTCTTTTATATTTTTTATTAATTCAGATATTTTATTTGTATCATCAATTTGTAATTCTTTAATTTCAAACAAATCTTCTATATTTTTTTCTTGTTTATTGTTATTTACTTCTAAACCAAATCTATCTATATAACGTTTAAAATTTAATTCTTTAAATATTTCATATACTCTTTCATTATCCCATTCTTCACTTTTTAAAGAATCTATTGATTGTTCAATTGGAACTTCTACATTGATTGTTCCAAGTTTCTTTGAAAGGAATGCTAAATCTTTGTTTTCTACTAATTTTTCTCTTAATTTTCCTTTTATGTTATCTTCTCCTGCTTCAATTTTTTCATATAAATTCTCAATTGTTTTATATTCTTTTACTAAATTTAAAGCAGTTTTTTCACCAACACCTGGAACTCCTGGTATATTATCTGAAGTATCTCCCATAAGACCTTTTACTTCTATTAATTCTTTGGGCTTAATTCCATAAATCTCTAAAACTTTATTTTTATCAAAGTTATCTACCTCTGTTTTGCCCAGATCGGAAGCACACGTCTGAACT
>JAGATI010000182.1 GCA_017621295.1 Clostridia bacterium
AGGAACTATAATTGCATTACTTGTACCTCTTGTATGTAAGTTAGCATGGAATTGTTATTCTATAGTCAAACTATATAAGCAAATTAAGCTAGTAAGTACCAAGTGGGATAAGATGAAGACTTGGCAAAAATGGCTCAATGGAATAACTATGATTCTTACTATAGTAGCTTTGACATGTAACTTTAAGACATTGATTGATGATGGTATGGCAGTGTTTGATGCTTTAAAAGATGGTGGATTCAAATTGTTTGAAGAAACTAAGCTTGGTGTAGAACCAGATACTTTACAAAAATGGTTTGGCGCATTTGTAAAGATGGTCAAGGAAGGTAAGTTTAGTTGGGAAGACTTAAAAGAGCAATATGAAAACATAGGTAAGTCATTTTCTAAGAATGTTATTAGTGGTTCTACAGAAGTTAAGACAGGTACAGAGACTGTAACTGAATACAAAGGTGCAGATGTAGATAAGCTAACACAAGAAATAAGGGCATCAGGTCAATGGAAGACATCACAAAAATTGTTAGATTGGCTTAAAGAAAAGGGAATATCTGCAGATGAGCTTCCTGAAGATGGCGTAGCCAAGGTGATAGTAAATGGACATGTTGATGCTAAATGGGGACAAAAAATGCTTAGTTTTGCTAAGGAATCTGGTCTTGGTGACATCAAATATGCACATCATTTGAATAAGGCATTGAATACAGCTGTAGCAAAAGCAGGTTCTGTGATGGAGTTAGAAATGCCAGTTAAGTTGCTTAAGAAAATGATAAGTGATGGTGTTGACTTAGGATATCAGAATCAGTATTCTATACTTGGTGTGACCACAGAATTTACTAAAGATGTGATTGAGAAGGTGCCAACATTTACAGATGCTATAGTTCATTCTATGGAATGGTCATTGCCTATGGTGTCATATAAAGATAAGACAGATGGTTTTAGAGTAAAGCTTGGTAATAAAGACAATTCAGGTACATGGACATATGACATAGGTAAAGATGGAATAAAACAAGAGAAGTTGTCAGATGATATTCAAAGAAACAGAATATATATGCAGCAAGAGAATGCTAAATATGACAATTATATAGATCTTGCTAATGATGAAAATACAAAGAATGATCTTAAGAAGAAGAAAGAAGAATTCAATAAGACATTCAATGATTATGAATGTATTGTAATATACGGAAAGAAAGCAAATGAAAACACAAATGAATCAAGACAATATGAGGGATTGTCTAAATGGTTAGCTGATGAAGATGATGAAGATGATGACAATGAATATGAAGTACCAGATGAGCCAATATTAATAATGTCACCAGCAATATGTGGAATATATGACAAAGCATATTTTGATGAATTTGGTCCAAGAGGATTTACATATTACTTTAAAGAATTGTTTGAATCATATACATTCTTACCTGTTGAAGATGAGCTTACAGAAAAGGAATTGTATAAAGTATTATGCAAGCTATGCTATCTTACAGTAAGAGGACATTATGATTTTGTATTAGATAAGCCATGTGATGAGGATGGCAACATAAATGAAGATTCTCTATATGATCCCAATACAGAAAGATATGACTATGGCATGTTGACAAACAAAGAGATAAGTGAGATAATACAACATAAAGAAAAATGGGATGGATATGCAGATTTGTTTAAGTTTAAGCTAAGTGTTGCACAAAATGATGAAGAACAAAAAGAAATAGAACAAGATGAAAAGGAAGTTAAGCAAGAAATTAAAGACAATGAAGAAATACAAAAAGAAATAAAGAACAACGAAAATCTTAGAAAGAATTATGTACGTACAAATACTAATGATGGAAAAGAAGTCATAATGTATGACAATTTAGCTAGAGCAATTGCACAACGTAAGGCAATGAAGAAGAAAGACGGTAACTGGTTTACTAGATTGATAAATTGGAAGAAGATAAAGAAGTTTTTTGGTTTTGGTAATGATGAAAATGATGATGATCTCGATGATTTAATAGATATGTTAGACAATAAGAATGAATCTGCTATAACATATCAACATAATATAATGAATGAATCTAAGATTAAATCACTTAAACAATATATGAAAGACAATAGAAAACAATAAATATTATTAAACTTTGGGATTGAATGATATATATTCAATCCCAAAGTTGTCTTATATTGAATTTTAACATTTGAAAAACTATATTTGTATATATTACAATAAGAATTTAAAGATTTATGACACAACAATTGAATATAAAGAAGATAACACAGTTTTTGAATGAGGAGTATAAGAACTATTCTATATATAGTGTAGAAAGTAGAGCTATACCATGTCTTTGTGATGGACTTAAGCCAGGTGCTAGAAAAATTCTTCATGCAGCTTTTGTTGGTACACTTAAAGATGGTAAGACTTATAAGTTGCTTTCATTGGTAGGTGATACTATGAATAAGTCATTGTTTGCACATGGTGACAGTTCTCTTGTTGGTACTATATGTACAATATCTAAGTCATTCATTAATTTTTTCAATCCCATTGAGATTGAAGGTCAAGGTGGTAGTCTTAGAGATCCAGATGCTGGTGCTCCCAGATATCTTTATATTCGTAAGTCAAAATGGGCAGATTTGCTATATAATAGAGATTATGAATTACTCAACTTCATAAATGAAGAAGGTCAGTTTGTTGAACCTATGCAATACTACCCTATAATACCAAATGTGCTTTGTTCTATAGCTATGGGTATGGGCAATGGATATTCATTTCATACAATGTCATGGCATCCACTTGACGTATTAGATAGTTGTATAGAAGTTCTTAAGTCAAGAACAGATAAGAAGAATAAGATATCTATAAACATACGACCATATCTTAGAGACATTAAACAAGACAACTGGAAGTTTGAAGATGGAAAATGGTATTGTTATGGAGAATGGAAGTTCAATCAGTCTAAAGACATTATGACAGTTACTGATTTGCCAGCAGATGTAACTTATGTTGAATTTGAAAAATTGCTTAATAAGTTATGTGAGAAGGGCTATATAAAAGACTATCAGAATAAGTCAGAAGATGGCAAGGTGCTATACGACATAATATTTCCAAAGAAGCAATTAGCAGTTGAGCTTAAGAAAGATAAGTCAGGAAAGAGAATTGCAAATACATTTAAGTTGATAAAGCAAATTCCAGATGACTTATTGTGGTTGCTAGATGAAAATAGGAAGCTTAAGCATTTTGACACCAAACAAGATGTAATAGAATATTTTGTCAACTGGCGACTTACATTATATTCTGAACGTAAGAAGAGAACAGTTAAGCTATATGAACAAAGATATAAAGAAAATTCTGACTTGGTAAGATTTATAGAACTTGTATGTAAAGGTAAGCTTAAGATTAGAAATAGATCAAAATCAGACATTAAAGTAGACTTAGATAGAGAAAAGTTGCCAATAACTCTTATATCAACATCTATGTCAAAATGTACAATAGAAGAACGAGATGAGTTGCTTAAAGAGAATGAAGAAATTAGAAAGCAACTTGAATATATAAAGAATACAACAGAAAGACAAATGTACATCAATGACTTAAATGAGCTTAGAAAAGAAATATCTAAAGAAGTTAAGAAATGAAACATTTACAAAATTATATAAATGAACAATTATCTAAAGAAGAACAAGGTGGAAATGTTCTTATTTATAAGACAAATGAATATAATCTTTATTGTGGCAAGCATTTATTTGATAGATTAAATAGAGACAGTAATGAAACATATAATACATCAGATAAAATAAAATTATCTTGGATTAAACAAATTGTAAATAAAGGATTTTCTACAATAAATAATTTATGTGGAAATAGATTAAAGATAAATGATCCAAATAGTGCAATAAATTTAATTAGTACAAAACACGGATCATCTAAATTGAATGTAGTTTGCTATATAGGTAAGGTTGAAATAGATGGAATAATTGATATTATAATAAAGACAACAAAATTTGAAAATAATTTTTGGATAAATAAAAGAGACAATTATAAGATAGTTGAAAATTATGAAGAATTTATTGTTGAATAGAATATGGACATATATAACATATATGACATTTAAGATATTACTTAAATTTAGATATGGTAAGTTTGACGAAGACACTATACATAGA
>JAGATI010000034.1 GCA_017621295.1 Clostridia bacterium
TCTAAAATGTGAATCTGGCACATGCTAAAGCGCCTTGGAAGAACTGTTTTTTATTATAATATATAAGACTACCTAAAGCCGGACTATTGGCTCTATCTATTAAATATTAACTTAAAAACCATTAACCTGTAACTAATTACTAATTTAGGAATCCACTGATAATATATTCAGAAGCTTCTTTTTCGTTTAAACCTAAAGTCATTAGTTTTATTAGTTGATCACCTGCTATTTTTCCAATTGTTGCTTCATGCATTAAATTTGCATCTACATTATTACAAACTATTTTAGGTATAGCAGTAACTTTTGCTTTATCCATTATAATAGCATCACATTCAACATGACCAAAACATATGTCATTTCCTATTACATTGGAGCTGAATTCCTGGATTGATGTATCTTTTGCAACAGATCTAGAGCTTACTTTGGTTTTTGAGCTTTTTCCATTTAATTCGACATTAAATATAGTTTTTGCAGTTTGATTTGAATGTGTCATAATTCTTTCTGATATAAGTAATGTTGAATTTTCTTCTAAATATGCATTAGTAGTTCGTATAGTAGAGTCCACACCTTTTATTTGAACAGTTTCCATTTCTAATGTCGAACCACTTTTTAAATATATGTTAGTTTCTGGATTTAATATTCTTTTACCAGTACATTCGCCTTCACCATAATGTTTTTCTATATATTTTACTTTTGCATTTTCTTCTAAATGAAAAGTATGTATTCCATCATGTTCAGAAGTTTGGCATGCTCCATTATGTATTCCGGCATCCTGCAACAATAACTACATTGGCGTTTTTTCCGATATAGAAATCATTATATACCATATCTTTTAAACCACTTTTAGTTAAAATAACAGGAATGTGTACACTTTCACCTTGAGTATTTTCTTTTATTATAATATCAATTCCTGGTTTGTCTTTTTTGGGTACTATATCAATATTAGCAGTGGTATTTCTTGAAATACTATTACCATCTTTTCGAATGTTATATGCTCCAGAGGGAATAGATTCAATATTTGCTATTTCTTTTAATAAATTTTTTTCTATCTTGTCCATTTAAATCTCCTTAAAAGTATTTGTTTTTTGAATTTGCAAGATTTACAGAAATTTTGCAAATTCTATTTTTATATTTTATATAAGTAGGAAGGTATCCTACAAAATGAATATTTATTATTTAAGTATAATAAAGGGGAGTAAAGCCACTTTATTGTATTGGTTAAATTTTAATGAATTGTTTTTCTACAGTGAACGGAATTTTCTGATAATATATCTTCTAATTTTTGATTAGATTCTACAATTTTTCCATTTTTTAAAAGAATTATTTCATCTGCTATGTTTAGAATTCTTTCTTGATGAGAAATTACAAGAATTGTATTATCTTTTATGTTTTTCATTTTTTCGAAAATTCCAATTAAATGATTAAAACTCCATAAGTCTATTCCAGCTTCTGGTTCATCAAATATTGTAAGATTAGAGTTTTTGGCTGTAAGCATGGCAATTTCAATTCTTTTTAATTCTCCACCAGATAGTTTAGAATCTACAGGTCTATTAATATATTCTTTTGCACATAGTCCAACATCAGATAAATAATTACATGTATCACTAAACTTTAGAGTAGTACCTGCTGAAAGTTCAATTAAATCTTTTACTGTAAGACCTTTAAAACGAATAGGTTGCTGAAATGCAAAACCAATTCCTAAGTTTGCTCTTTGTGAAATTTCTAAATTTGTTATATCTTTACCATTAAATATAATTTTACCTGAATCTGGATTTTCTATTCCCATTATGATTTTTGCGAGTGTGGATTTTCCAGAACCATTTGGACCAGTTATTGCTATAAATTTATTATTTTCTAAATTTAAATTTATATTATCTAATATTTTTTTATTATCCCTTGAAAAGGTAATGTTTTTTAACTCTAGCATAAAGCCTCCTTATATAAATGTTAGTTTTATCTAACATTTTAGCAACTATAAGATAAATTGTCAATATATGAATAGATATATAATTAATCTGTAACCTGTAGCAATATGTATAAGCTAATATAAAAAATCTTTAATATATTATAGATATATAGAATAAAGGTTTTTATATGTATTAATTTGTAAATGTAGATTTATTATTTTGTATAAAAAAGTGATGATAAGATATAATAATAGAAAATGTAACAAAAATGAAACAGAAAAGTAATACGAATGTAAAACACAGAAAAGGCTTAATATTTAGAGAAAAATTTCAATTCGATAATAAAAAAGATAAAAAATATATTGCAATATGATATATAAACATTTATACTAAAAAAGTATAATAAAATTTGGACAAAATGTCAAAAAACTAAGGAGGAGTATAAAAAATGAAAAATACGAAAATTTTAAGCATATGCATAATAGCAATTATGTTATTAGTGGTAATATGCCCAATTGTATCAAATGCAGATACAACAGTTAAAATTACATTTAAAGATCATATTTTTGCAGAAGAAATGCTAGAAATTGTTAAAAGAAATGATTCAAATGCAAAATTAGAAGGATTAATATTAACAACTACACAAGAAGCAATTGATAAAACTACTGTAATTAATGTTAATGGATCCACTAGTTTAGAAGAATCAAAGAAAATTGCAGATATTACAGGTTTAGAGAAATTTACAAATCTAAAATCTCTTAACATAAAATTAAACAAAATATCTGATTTGACACCAATTTCTAATCTAACTAAATTAGAAGAAGTATTATTATCAAGTAATAATATAGGTAATTTAAAAGCATTATCTAAAGTAACGTCTTTAGAAAAGATAGAAGCATATGAATGTAATTTAACAACTTTAGAAGGAGTTGAGAGTTTAATAAATTTAGAGGAGTTGAATGTATCAAATATTCAACCCAAAAATTATTCTAATAAAATAACAGATATAACTCCTATTAAAAATTTAACAAAACTAGTTAAGTTTGATATTTCAAATAATAATATTGATTATCATAATTATTCTGGAAATAAAATATCAGAACTTAGTGCATTATCAGGTAGAACTGAAATGACTGATTTGAGATTTAGTAATAACAATATAACTGATATGAGTGTAATTTCAAACATGAAAAATTTACAGTATTTATTTGCAAATGGAAATCGTATTGAGAATATACCAGAAGATGTATTAGATAGACAATTTAAATCTTTTGTTGTATGGAATGAGACTATTGTTAAACAGGTAAAATTAAGTGAATATAATACAAATGAAATAACAATAGATTTACCACCAATATTTGCATTAGCAAAACAAAAAAAATTAGTTTTTACAGATGAGGATTTTATTGTTGAGCATGCAAAATTAAATGAAGATTCAACAAAAGTAATAATTACTAAGGAAAGTATAAAAGCTGGAAATAACAGTGTGAAATTAAGTAATGGAAATGCTAAAGGAACAACTGTAACTTATGTAGAAGCATTTGAAGTGATTGATGTAAAAAAAGAGCCAGATACTGAAACTGCAGATAAGGCAAAAGTAACAATAACAGTAAATAAAGAATTAGATAAAAATAATTTACCAAAAGGATGGACATTAGGTGAAGATGGAAAATCTATATCAAAAGAATTTGATAAAAATGGAAAAGAAGATGTAACATTAACAGATAAAGATGGAAATACAATAAAACAAACAGTTGAAGTTTCTAATATAAAAGATGGAAATGGAGACAAAAAAGAAGAATTTAAAGTAATTAATAAAACAGAAAAAGACCAAGGAAATGGAAAAGTAAAAGTAACAATAACAGTAAATAAAGAATTAGATCCAAATAAATTACCAGATGGATGGACATTAGGTGAAGATGGAAAATCTATTTGGAAAGTAATGGAAAAAGGTAAAAGTGAAGATTTAACATTAGTTGCAAAAGATGGAAGCACAATAAAATATACAGTTACAGCAGGAGATAAAACAACAGCTCCAGGAAAAATACCACAAACAGGCATAAAAAACACAATAATATTTGTAGTAGCTGGTATAGCTATAGTTGGAACTGTAGTATTTATAAGATCTAGAAAAATGTTAAAATAAATTAATTAAAGACCATTTAAGTAATTTGCTTAATGGTCTTTTTAATAATTTTTATGATACTTTTGTAGATATGATTAAGGTAGTGATATCAAGTTATAATGTACAATAATTAGTTTTGGTTACTTATTAATTCTTCTAAAATTTGAATAGCATTAGTTGCAGCACCTTTTCTAATATTGTCTGCAACAACCCAAATGTTAATTCCAGATTCTACACTATAATCACGTCTAATTCTTCCAACAAATACTTCGTTTTTTCCTGATGTATATGAAGAAAGTGGATAATCATTTGTATCTGGATTATCTATAACAACTATACCAGGAGCATTTTTAAAAGTAGAAATTACATCATCTATGTTAATAGATTTTTCGAATTCTATATTTATAGATTCACTATGAGAATTAAAAACAGGAACTCTTACTGTTGTTGCTGTTATTTTTAAATCCTGCTTTCCTAATATTTTTCTAGTTTCATTAATCATTTTTTCTTCTTCTTTAGTATATCCATTATCTAAAAAGACATCTATATGTGGTAAGCAATTATTGAAAATTGGATGAGGGAATTTTTCTAAGTTATAAGAATCTGTTTTATTTATATAAGAAGAAATTCCATTTTCTAAATCATGAATTCCTTTTAAACCAGCACCAGAAACAGCTTGATATGTAGAATAAACAATTCTTTTTATAGTATACTTGTCATCTAATGGTTTTAAAGCAACAACAGCTTGAATAGTAGAACAGTTAGGATTAGCAATAATTCCATTGTTTTTTAAAATTGCATCTTTATTTACTTCTGGAACAATTAGTGGAACATTTTCATCCATTCTAAATGCACTACTATTATCAATAACTATGCATCCTTTAGAAGTAGCTATTGGGGAATATTTTTTTGATGTTTCTGAGCCAGCTGAGAAGATTGCAAAATCGAAACCTTCATCAAAAGAGTCTTCTTTTAATTCTCTAACAATGTATTCTTTGCCCATAAATTCTATTTTTTTTCCACTAGAACGATATGATGAAAAAAATACATATTCATTAATTGGTAATTTTTTTTCTTCTAGAACTTTTAAAGCAGTGATACCAACTACTCCAGTAGCACCGACAACAGCTAATTTATAATTTTTCATAATTAATCCAGTCCTTTCTTATTTTAATGAGTATTACACCTATAATAAACATAAACATTACGTAATTACATGTATGTGTATAGGTAGGATGTGAGGTAAAAATAACATTAAA
>JAGATI010000183.1 GCA_017621295.1 Clostridia bacterium
CTTAGAAAGGGCGAGAGACATGTCTACACTCATTTATTATCTTACACCACCAAACGTAGGATTTAATGTAAATTTTGTATGACCTCTATTATTTGATGGTTTGTCATATTGAGGTTCATTGTCATTTCTTCCACCAACTATTAGAGCATTATGTGTTACACCATTACATTCTACTTGCTTTACATTTGGTCTTGGTTTTTGATATTGATTTACTGGATGTTGATTCATATAGTCGGTGAGAACATTGTAAGTCTCAACACTATGATTCTTTGTCTTTGTCACTTTATTCTTACGTTCATTAGCATGTGTACCAGCTCCATATATATTACCAAATGCCTTATCTGGAGATATTAGTCGCATAGAATTGTTTATAATGTCTTCTGAAGCATCTATTAATGCTTTATAGTTTGTACTATAAGGATTGTAGAACAATTTATGATCTATAGCGTACTTTATAGCCTTTATACGGTTTTGTTGTGATCCATTAGATGCATAATATGGAGATGTATGCTTCATTATTCTTTCTGCAATAGGATTCATATCATTCTCTCTCATTACATACATTGTCTCAAACCATGAATCTTTATCTTGATCCCATAAGAATCCACCATTTTCAGAATACATAAACTTAAACCACTCATTTAAGTCTGTAACCATTGCCCTATTGTAGTTTATCTTTATCTTATTCTGTGCTAAATTGAATGCTGTCTCATTATTAAGCTCATTTGGAATTGCTGTCATACTAGCAAGATCAAACTCACATTCGGAGAATGTAACCATTCTGAATGACATTCTGTCACCCATTTCATCAGCATGTAATGACTTATATGGAAAGCTTTTTGATGTTAATGACTTTCCTGCAGAATGATAGTATCTCAATGGTGTATGGAATATTACTACAGACATATCAAATTTTCGTAAGTTCTCTGGTAATATCTCCTTTTGCTTTATGTTGTCATAACATACATATCTATATAGATCCATTAATGTTGTCAATCTCATATCAACAGCATCTTGTAAGCATTCTATTTCTATGAACTTCTCTTTTGTTATCTCATTTAAGTCTAAATATGATGCTTGATCCATGCCAGTTATCTTCTTAAAGAACCATGGTGCATATGAGTTTATCCAAGACAATGTCTTAACAAACTTTCTAAGTGCAACTTTTCTATTAAATGAACTGTTATAGTTATTTTCGTATATATGAGATATATTGCTTAAATAGTTCATTGCAGAATTTTGTGTCATCATTCTAGTACCACCATTGTCAAGTATTCCTGGAAACAAACCATAATTAGTGTCAAATTTGAAAAATATCTTAAAATAGAACCATCCAGGCTCTCCAGTTAAGCTGTCTAATGACTTTTGCCATGATACTCGTTCATTTAAGAAGTCTTTATATCCCCATCGTGGAATTCCTATGCTAGTCTCAAATGCATCACCTTCATTATTAGCCATTATTCTGATATTCACGTCATCAGAATATGGATGGGAAACATCATAGTTATTATGTATACCATCAGCGTTTTCTCTTAGACTAGTCTGCTTATTGTATACACCATCATATATAGTAGAGTTGAATGCTTTTCCACTAAGATTTTCATTAGAATCATCACCAAACAATTGTTCTCTATCAATATCAACTCTACCAGTACCTCCAGTACTGCCATATATCAAACCTGCAGTAGAATTTGCAGCATTTATCAACGCATTATTGAAGTTTGGTACTGCATTATTGACTAATGTCTTAAAGTACTTATTTGCTACACTCTTTATGCTCATTGCTTAATTATTGACATATTGTTTTGCTTGTTCAGAAAATGTATTGTCATTTTCAAGAAAATCGGGTGACAATGGTGTTGTGTCATCTAACTTATTAAATGGTATCTTAAATTTAACACCAGTAAGCTTACTTTGCATTTCAACTTCACCTGCAACATAATTGATGCTTATCACTCTTGCATCTATCATAGAATCATTATCTATATAAGTATATGTATAGTTATCACCATATTTGTTTTGATATTTGCACCAATAAGAATCTAACCATACTTTATTTCTTCTATGTGGTGGCCGTTTTGATATTATGTTGACATATGATGGTTGCCAGTATTCTGTATTCTTAATTTCTATAAAGTGATATGCTGACTTATATATATTAAGCTCTGGATGTTCTACTAAATATTTTTGTAAAGCATCTCTATATAGTTGATTATGGACCTTATCTGGTTTGTCTGCTATAAAGTCTGTAAATGATATTGGACCAGAATCATATAGCATCTTATCGTACCTCTTTATATTCTCATTCATAATTATTGATTAGCATACTTTGTTTCAGATACTCTATTTTGCATATTAGATATCATATCAGGAGCTTCTCCATCTTTTCTTATCAATATGAGATATTGAGTAAATTCTACATTTCTGGCATCGTATTCAAATATCATGCCATCTATGTAGTATATTCCAGTAACGAATGGATTCATTATAGGTTCTGTATTGCTTACTACATTGTCATATAAGAAGTCAATATCTATAGAAGATTCTTCATTCTTATTTTCTTGATACAGGTTTTCAATTTGCCCCATTATCATGCGCTTCTTTTCAATAGAGAATTCCCACCAACTGAATCCTATCAATGTTCCTCTCATAAGCCCGTAGTTTGGCTTACCCATCTTAACCTTTATACGTTTTGCTCTAAGTCTTGAGAAATATTTGTCATGTATTCTTTGTTGGTGCATTTCAGGATAGTTGCCATCAGCAGCATTACCCATTTCTGCTCCTCGATATTCCATTTTCTCAAATGAATACATATCATTTCTCTTAACACCATCT
This sequence comes from Clostridia bacterium, assembly GCA_017621295.1. The sequence goes on from JAGATI010000183.1 coordinate 2,836, forward strand.
ACAGAATTTTCTACTGACTGTACTCCTTTAGTAGACATATTGTTTAGACCATCAGCAGCCCCCATGGGATTCATATCAAAATATACATTGGTTGATCCATTCTTAATTATATAGTTGTTGTCAACCATATTCTCATATGAATCAACATATACATTAGTAGATACTGCTATCTTAAGATTAGATATCATTCTATGTGTAAGTGGTGTTGATGAATTTTCAGCTATATGTCTGTTTAGATTGCCCATACCAATTTCAGCATGCATAGCCATATTGCTGAAGTCAATCTTTCTGGTCATAAGCCATGGTACATTGACTAATGTTATATAACCATATAGATCAATCCATGTATCAAATATGTTGTCTTCATCTGTTCCACCAAACCTTACATGTTTCTTTATGACATCTTTATATTTTTCAGACTTCAATATTCTATGTTTGTCATCTCTAACTGATGAGCACATATCTGTTGCAGCAAATCCAAGTCCTGTCTCTTCACCTATGACATGCAACAATTCATATGTGCTTGGATGTCTATTTGGTGGAAGTGGACAATCAGTTATGTTATTGTTGACATCGGATATTCCAGTTGAATGATCTGCAGTACATCCAGGTGAGGGCCAATGAAATACTAATTGTTGTGTCTTTATCTTTTCAAGTGGCATTGAAGACAACTCACAATCACATATAATGAATTCTCCTCTATAACTGACATTCTTTATATAGAAAGTAAGCTTTATTGCTTTATATTTGTCATCAGCATGAGGAAGCATTGCTAATGTTATTCTATTAGCCATTCCAGGAACATCTGTTGTCTGCAACCAACCATCATCATCTCTAAGTATGAGATGAAGATATGGAACAAAGTCATCATAATACAATGTATATCTTTCAATCATATCATTCCGTATTACTGTATTGTTGAATAATAACACAGGTACCCACTTACCGTAATATCTTGTTGAATCCATATCATTATACATCTCTCCAATTCCAGGATCTTTAGATTCCTTAAGTGGTTCAGCAACAGGTGATGGTTCTGTCTTTGGATCAAATATCACCTTGATGTCAAACCAGTTCAAATCTGCAGCTGGCTTAAGATAGTCATCTTTCAATGTAGAATGTAAAAATGGACTTGGCATTAAAAATTATAATTTAAATATATATTATATGATTAATAGAATACTAAATGATTTGATCTATCTATAGTATAGTTGCTTTGACCAACTAACAACTCATTTGGAGAACGAGATTCATTCTTAAGTTTCTTATAAGCATCATTAGACATAGATTCTATAGTATCCTTTTCTCTTATTAGATCACTAGTAGAATCAGAAATACAATTGTCAACATATTGACCAACATCATATATGGATGGTATTAACAAAACATCTCCATAGTTAAGTTCAAATGGATTACTTATGTCATTTACTTTACATATAACATCTCCATAAATATCTGTTCCATAGAATGCAAATGATATCAAATCAGGTCTACCAATATAGTATTCTGACACTATACAATAGTCAAAATTGCTTATTGACATATTTTTGTTGTTAGATGCAAGCAAATCCTTACAATGTACTTCTGTATTGCCTTCTGCATTACTCTTAAGTACTATGGTGGGCTTTTTGCTTAATGTAAAGTAGTTCATTTATATATGATGCTTATATATTGTTTGCTTTAGTTAAAAATAATTTGACCAATTAAACTAACAAAGGAATGGTCAATTTTAACCATTCCTTTAATATATTGATTTATATATGTTGTCTATCTATTAGATTCACAATTACATTTGCACTTTATTATAGGTTTAGACATATCATTGACATTACAGTCATTTAAATTACAACAATTGCCATTACAATTTGGATTGTTTAGATTTGTCATATATGTATTGTACATTTGTATCAAACCAAGTGATATTCTATCATACTGATATTTCTTTTCCTCACCTCGACATATTCTAAATGATGGACAATTTGGAACTTTTAGACATGCAGGTTTAAGCTTACAGTTATTACACATGTCATTGTTCTGATCAACCTTTGTTTGCCAATGCTTAATAGAATCTAAATTTACTTCATCTGGCTTATCAAGACTACTAAAAAGCCATTTGTCATAATGATGTTCACAAACACCTATTCTTCCATCTGGATCAACGGTAACACAATCATTTGAATCAATCATACAATGATGTGTCTGAATAGAACGGATGTCATTAGTAAAGAATCCAAAACCATTAGCATTAAGTATATGATTAATTTCGATCATCTTATTTGCTAATTCTTTAATTTGTTCAGGTGTTCTTTCATATCCGTTTATCTCAAATATCTGAAATATATATATAGATATACCTCTATTCTTTTCAAATTCAAACTCCTTACACAGATAATTGACCAACTCCTCCATATTTTCCATGTTATAGTTGTCAATATTAAGTCTTATATTTACTCTAATGCCAGCTCTTATTAAGTTATGAATGTTTGATATTACAGTGTTAAATGGACTTAAATCATCTTTATATATATATGACTTTGTCTTATTATATACCTTTTCAGTACCATCAAGAGTTATTTGAACACTTTCAAGATTCCATGAGTTTCTTGCTTTGTTGATAGTTTCTTGATCAAATAAATATCCGTTGCTTATCATACCAGCATTTACTCTTCTATTTGCACCTTTTACACGAGTAGTTATATAGTCTATAACATGTTGATTAAACAACGGTTCACCACCAAACCAGTCTAATCTTACAGTTTGTTGTTCAAAAGTATGATTGATGATATATTGTACAAGTTTTTCTGCAATCTCTATTGTCATGTGCTTCTTACCTTTTTTATTTAGTTCATAACAATAAAAACAACGAGCATTACATTTAAGTGTTGTAAATATAGTATATGCTGTAACCTTATCAAGATAATTTGGTGATACATATGTCAATGCTTTATTTCTATAAGTATCTACAACATCATCCTCATTGAAATTGTCAGGTACAAGAAAATAATTTTCTATAAGCCATGATCTATAAAAACAATGATCAGAATTGTCTTTCAAATCATATTCTATCTGACTAAATGCCCCAACTGCACCTGTTATGCAGTTATATAATAATTTAACATCATTAAAGTCACATTCAAATACATATTTGTTAAATCTATATTTCCAATTCTTATTTTCTTTTTGCCAACCACCAAGAAAGCCTATTACTTTATCATCAGATTTTCTTATAATCTCCATTTTTACCTCTATATAGTATTTATTGTATAAAATATAGAAATATAGCTGATAAAATTTCAACTATATTTCTCATATGTTATGATGGATAATATACATTTACTGTTGCACAATGTCCAGGGCATCCAGTAGTATTTCCATTATGCAAACAATTTGACAAACACTCTTTATTGCATGTACATTCATTATATCTATAGCAACTACAATTAGATCCATTACATGGACATGCAGATTGTCCATGACAATTCCAACTACAATTATAGTTGTATTTTGAACATGATGATTGTGAATAGCAATTCCAACTACAACTATAGTCATATTTAGAACAAGATGATTGCGAATAACATTCCCAATTACATCCATTGCCTGTGCATGATGATTGTCCATGACAATAATTATCACATGTTTGTCCATATGTTGAACAATTATATGCTGATGAACAATTACCACAATTATTTGTTGTACATCCAGAACTTGTTTGACTATAACATCCATTTTGTACACTTGAACAATTACCTGTACATGATGATTGCCCATGACATTGACCATTACATTCAGAACTGCAACCTGGTGATGATTGTCCATGACATTGGCCGGCACAGGTTTGCCCATTAGTATTACATGCACCTTGTCCATGACATTGACCATTACAACCAGTTACTGATTGTCCATGACATTGACTAGAACAAGTTTGTCCATGTGTTGAACAGTTATATGCAGATGCACAGTTGCCACAATTATTTGTTGTACAACTACCAGATTGACTATAACATCCATTTTGTACACTAGAACAATTAGATGAACAAGCTGATTGTCCAGTACATTTATTAGTTATATTAGATTGTCCTTTATTGCAAGTACATTGACAACATGCCATAATTTGGTTAACTTATATATATTATACTTTTATTCTATTCCACCACATTCATAGTTAGATGTACACCATGTACCAACTTCTGTGCATCCATTAGTAGTACATGTTTGTGGCTTACATTGATCTGTACATCCATTAGCATCACATGTTGATACATTATTATTGCAACTACATTGTCCACATCCATTTGTTGAACAACTGTCTGTTTGTGAATAACATTGTCCTGTACATGTTGTTTGCCCATAGCAACTGCATTGTCCGCAACCATTTGTTGAACATGATGACTGGTTGTTACATGAACATTGCCCACAACCATGTGTTGAACATGATGTTGATTGTCCATAGCAACTACATTGTCCACAACCATTTGTTGAACAAGATCCTACTTGATTATTACATGTACATTGTCCACAACCATTTGTTGAACATGATGTTGATTCTCCATAGCAACTACATTGTCCACAACCATTTGTATTACATGGATCTCCTATTTGACTGTAACAATATCCTGAACAATCTGTTTGTCCATAGCAACCACACTCACCACAACCATTTTCAGAACAATTACTAGTATCATCATTACAGCTACACTCACCACAACCATATGATGAGCATGAACTTGTATGTCCATAACAGTTACATTCTCCACAATTATAGTCAGAGCATGAACTTGTATGTCCATAACAGTTACATTCTCCACAATTATGTGATGAACAACTATAGTCTTCACCACTATAACAGTTATTGCATGTACATGATGTTCTTCTAGCTTCATGATTTCTATATACATCCCTAGCTCTAACAAGTTGATTAGAAGCATATGTCTCTAAATCTTTCCTGATAGAACATCCTGTAGATTCAATCTGAGTTCTAGATGGACATAGATTGTCAACTATTCCATAGTTGTTAGATGAACAACCTGCCCAAGCTTTAACTGTTTTAGAAGTTACAACTATATAATCTGCCATATATTAAAAATATTATTTCTTTTCTAATAGTAGCCTTTCAAGTCTATCAATTTTGTCTTTTAGATTCTTTATTTCTCTACATGCTATAATACCAGCTACAGTACCAAGAGTTGCATAGTCAAGTGACTTAATACCTTCATTGTCTTCTGTTATCAAATTAGGCAATATCTTTTCAACTGCCTGTGCGGAAGAACCAGTACGTGTAGTTTTTGATTCATCTAACTTCCAAGTATAGTCAAATATTGGTAATTCAGCAATTTCATCTAATGTAGTTCTACAATCATCTATAATGTCCTTATAGTTTATGTCTGATGATATGTACCATGCAGGTGCTGTTTGATTACCCGAGAATGTATTAGCAGAATTTGTTAGAGCTATATTATTGAGATATACATTAGATGCTGTAGACTTATTGGCAGTAAAGTCACATAAGTCTTGTGTTCCATTTGTTGATGTATTGCTTATATATATATTAAGAGCTCCATTATTTGGTGCAGTTGGATTTGCCCTACTTACAGTTATTTTATGATCACTTACAGATATACCTGTCATAAACGTACCAGTTCCAGTATCTGATATACTAAGTCCAGGTGTGTATATGTCTGTTACCTGATATGTTATCTTACCGTTTGCAGCTTGGGTTATGCCTGTCACAAATCTATGTCCCTTAGTAGAATCTTCACTCAATTCAGTTGCTCCATCACC
>JAGATI010000184.1 GCA_017621295.1 Clostridia bacterium
AACGTCAATTTCCCTTGCAAGTTGACTATTTTTACTCTTTTCTATATTCTCAACTTCATTCCATAATCTTTCTCTATTTGTTGCCCAATTAGGAGCATTGCTTGGGGCTAATATTTCTTTATATACTACTCCTTTTTTTCTTGTATAATCATGCTCTAAGCCATCTCTTTTATTATACAATTTTTCTCCACTTCTATATGCACTTGCTCCTACTGATGATTTCCCTTTTGACCTACTTATTATTTTTATATGTAGATGATATATTGCCAAAATATATTATCTCCTTTCTATAAATTAATACAAATGTATTAATTTTGTATTTAAAAATATTTTATATTTTTATTTAGCTCTCTGCAAGAGCGCACACACTATTTATGGTGTATAAGTGCGCCCTTCGGATTATATTTTAATTAACTCATACACTATTATTTTTATTAATAAGGTTAATTTATTATAATATTGAAAATTATATTTTTCAATATTATAATGTTATGTAATTACATAATAGTAAGGAGGTATTTTATTTTGAAACAAAATAAAAAGTTATCAGATATAGAAGAAAAAATTAAACAATTAAAGGCTCAAAAACAAGCTATTATAAATAAGGAAAAAGAAAAAGAACGTAAAGCAAGAACAAAAAGATTAATTGAAATAGGTGCTATTTTTGATAGTATAGGAATTAATTCTGTAGATTTAGCAAATGAATTTAAAAATCATTTTACTAATAATGATAAATCAAAACTATGGTTAGAAAAATTCATAGAAAAAAATAAGGCTTAATTTAAGCCTTATTTTTTTCTATAAATTTCTTTTTACTAACAAATATTTTTGAATTCTTATTTTATACAAATCTATAACTAATAATTTAACTAAAAAATTAAATTAGTCCAGTTAAAAATCTTATTATTAAGATTGACATTTTTTTCATTTAATGTTAAATTTTGTAATAAAAAATTAAAAAGGAGATTTTATAATGAAAAAATTAATATCTATTATATTATCATTTTGTATGATATTTACAAATTTTAATGCCATTTATGCAAATCAAAATAGTGATTTAGAATTAATCGGTATATTAGAAGATGCTGATAGAGTAGAATTAGTTCAAAACGATTATAACTATGGCGAAGCATATGCAATATTCGGAAACTTAAAAAGTACCATAAAATGGAATAAAAAAACTAATGAAGTAGAGTTTGAAGTTGAAAATTTAAAATCAAGAAGTATATTAGATAAATCTACATTTGATATTGAAATTAATGAAGAATTTGAACCAGTTGGAGTAATAGAGTATAATGGTGAAAAATATGATTTAGAAACAACTGATATAAATCAAAATGCTAGAGTAGTTTTAGCTTTACCTGCAATAGTTGGATCTGCATTAGTATCCGCTTTAATTGCTGCATCTGCAACTGTAATAATAGCTGGAGTAACATATGTTTTAGCTACTGAAATAGCCTCTACATTGAGAAAAAAACAACCTAAACATTATCAAGCAGCAATAAGATATAGCAAAAAATTAAAAAGAAATGAATTATTTATAGGAGATTCACTTGGAGAAACAGGTGCATCTGGAAGACTAAAAGCTGGTAATGATGTTTGGTCTACTTCACAAGCCGGAGCTAAAAAAATAGCAAAACTAGCTGGTGGAAATAAAGAACCTGTAGGTGCTGAAAAGCATGGCGGAGGAAAACCAGGTTATTATTGGCATTACCATACACATAATAGAAAAGGTGGTCATAGCTTTTTTTAATAAAATTTAATAAGTTTAATAAAACTATAGAAAAAAGATCCTAAAGGATCTTTTTTCTATAGTTTTATTAATAAATCATGTTTTATCTCTTCAGTAGTAAATGATTTTAAAATATAAGACTCATTATTTTTGAACTTATTAATCCAATATGATATAGCTTCTCCTCGATAATCTACACCCAAAGCATTTCCATTTTCATAAACCCAAAAAGGATGCGTTTTATCTTCATATATCCATTTATGAAAATCATCAATATCTATATCTATATTATTTTTACAATATACATAATCAAAATCATTATCATATTCAAATACAACTTTTATAATCATTTATTTAACTCCTTTATACTTTATAACTATATATTATACTTTAATTTTTACTTAAATTGTTATAAAAACTTATTAAATAACACATTAAATTTCTCTTTTAAAAATAATAGTCAAATTATGTCCATTATCTTTAAAAGATTATCAAAATATATAATAACATCAAAAAAATTCATAATTTAATTTATAAATTTTTTAAGTTAATAAACCAATATATCATCATATCCCCTAAAGTTAAATTTTAGTCTAGATACTCATTATATATTTTTAAGAAGTCATTAGTTTTATTTTATTTTTCTATAAAAAGCTAAATTAGCACTATTTTTACCTATAAACTCAACATTATCTATTTCTCCATTTGTTACTTTATTATAAAACAATCTTCCAATCGATAGCCTACTACGTTTTGAAAAACTTATCCATATATCTCCAAATAAAGATGGTAAACTAAACTCTTCTAAAACACTTAGTTTACTTATTTTTTCTTTGACAATATCTAATGTAACATTGTTTTCTTGAATAATAGGCAAATTAGATATAACGAAATCAGTAATTGTCTGTTCATTTCCTTTTGCAAGTTTATTGATTTCATCATATTGGTCTTTTGTAAGGTTAATGCTTATTTTAATTTTTTTATTATTCATAATTATCTCCTATAATGTTTTTAATTAATTGGATTCCTATTAATCGGAATCCAATTAATATCATGACACATTTATTTAAGTCGGTCAATAGCTTTAATAACTTCTATCAACTATCCTTTAAATTTAGCTTTAGGGAATAGTTACAATAAAAAAAGAGTGTATCCATTGAAATTACTACATTTAAGAAGATACACTCTTTTTTTATTTTTTAGTTTTCTATGAAACTTTATTTTTTAAATTTTTGCAAATTCTATATATATTAATCCTTTTACCCTTTTTACTTAATTTATTTCTGCATTAATTGTAATTTTTATATATTTTACTTTAATTGTTTTATATATAATAAATACAATACTATTTCATACTTGGCATCTTCCAAATAATACTACCTTTATATATTTGTACTGCTATTTGATTACCACAAGAACATTCAGTACCTTTTATCAATGGTACTTGAGTATACTCTATTTCATGTTTAAAACCACATTTATCACAAACAAAAACTTTTTCTTCCTCTTGATCTTCTAAACTTTTCATCGCTAAATCAAAATCTTCAAAGGTAAGTATTCCTGTTTTCTCAAATTTCTCAGCTAATAATCGTCCTCTTAGTTGAACTTCCTTATCCATCATATTTTTATTCATAAATAAAAACCTCCCTAAAAACAATTTTTAATCCAAACACAAAAACCACATATTTATAAAGACCATTTCAGGAAACTTTTTTTAAAACTTTAAATATTTACTTACCGTTCCCTTTGCAATCCCTAGCTTTTCAGCAATTTCTTTTTGTCTTAGTCCTTTTTCCTTAAATTCTTTAACTTTATTTATTAAATCTTGTTTTTGTTGTTCTCTTTTAGTTAATCCATTTTCATTTCTTGGAGTTCTTTTTTCATTTTTTCTTTTATATTTTTCATCAGTTCCAATTATAGTTTTCATGTGCTTTTGCTCTAATTTTGTAATACATAATCTCTCTATTAATGTTTCATTCTTATACCAGTAGCCACCTTTATCTCTCATTCCTTTGGTTACCCTCTTATCTTCTCCACTTCTTATTCCTTGCTCATACTCTATAAACTTATCTATTGCTTTTCCTACACTTCTAACTATTGATAGTATTTCATTTTCTTTCAATGGCTCTATAAAGCTATTATTTAACTCTATAACTGTATTTTGTAATTCAAATTCATCTCTTATATATATGCCTTTCCAATAAGCAAAACAGTGTATTATCATATTTCTATGACCTTTTACATCATAGTTTCTTAGTTTACATAACATTTGTATATCTTCAGCTCTTGCCATATGCAAACTATATGAATTAAAGAATTTATTATTAATTACTTTCTTATCAACTTTTTTAGTTTGTTGTATCTTCAATTGATGTGATTTTTGTTTATAATTTAAATATTTTTCTCTTAAATCATACATAGAGTATTCTATCAAATCACTGTATAAGACGTTGCATTCCGTTTTAGAACGTGAATTAATAGTATTTGGTAATCTAAGTACCCTTGCACCATCTGTCGCTCTCTTATCGGCTCCTAGGTGCTTTAATTGATGATATAGATAGTCTTGTAACTCTTGCCATGTTTGTAATGCACCATATGGAGCATTTTTTATAATCCAATATACATGTAACCCTCTTCCACTATCAATTACAAGAGATGGCTTTGGTATTTTATCTTCATAATGCAAAATCCATATAAGATAAACTACTTCAGACTTATCAAGTCCTAGCTTTTCAAAATCCATATCTTGATATAAAGCTCTAAATTGCCTTATATTTTCAACTTTTCTTGATGGTATATACATTGTATTTGGTGTTATAAATACATCTTCTTGACCTTTATACTTTTCTATTTTTTCTAAATCTTCATATCTAACATTTTCTATTTGTATATTATCATGTTCTTTTAATTTTAATATCTGTATATATCCATCTGTTGTTTCATCAAATAATTGTTTGTTATATTTTCTTAGTCCCATAATAAAAAGTCCTCCCCCTATAGCATCAAATACTCTTAGAAAAAGAACTTTTATATTTTACCATTGAACTTTTATGATTATTATGATAATATTTACTCATAAAAAATGTATAAAAAAAGAACCTTTCTTAAGATTTTTTTGAGATAAAACCAGGAGTTAAGCGACCAAACTTAAAGGCTCCTGGTTTTTTGCTATGTAATTTTATTTTGTTATATATTTTATCATATATTGTCATAAAAAACATTTAATTTAATATATTTTTACGTAACAATATTATTTATTTCTAGTGATGCTCCATATCCATGTTCTTTTATTATCTTTCTCTTAATTCCTTGAATATCGCTATTTGCACAACTGATTTGTGAAAAAATAACACATACTATCACTGTAATTAACATAAATGATTTCGCTCTAGTTTCTTTTGTTTCTTTTCGCATTGAATCAATCACATCTCTTATTTCTTTCTGCTCATTTAAAAGCTCTCTATTACTTTCTCCTAGCCTTTTTATATCACATTTTAAATTGTCTATTCTTTCTTTATAACTCAATACCTCTTTCGATAGATATTCTATTCTTGATACTATTTGATTTTTGTCGTTCTTGCTCAAGTCGTTCTCTATTTTCTCTATCAATTCTTTCTTGATGTTCTTTATCTCTTTCTCTTTTTTCTTTTGCAAGTTGTTTAAGTCTTCCAATTGCTGATCCATCTGAATTGTTAATCCCAATTGAATATCCTCTATGTCCTTGTTCCATTTCATTATCTCTAATTCTAACTCTGCTATCTTCGTTTCTAGCTCCATCATCTTTAAATCCATATAAAACCTCCTTGATGCCTTTTTGAACCTTTATTTGCTTATCTATTAGCTCTAACTGCCTATTTAAGTCCTTTATATCTCTATTTGCATTTCCTATTTCAGTATCTATACCACGCTTTTCCATAGCCCTTACAGCCACTCCCTCATGTTTCATAGGTAATTTATCTATTCCTCTTTCCTTGTAGCTTCTATGGTCTATTTTAGCTTTTATATTAGTCTTCTCTAATGCTTTATTTGTATATTCACTCCATTGTTCTCTCCAATATTCTAATGTCTCTTTTTTATTCCAATTTGTAGTCTCTATTTTTCTTGATTTTGCATTACCTTTTTGGTCATATATTTTATTACCTTGTTTATCTAAAATATATTCTTTTTTAGCCTTTGATCCCCACTCTCCATTTTCATTAAATGGTCTCATAGTTAACATTATATGAGCATGAGGATTTCCATCTTTTTTATCATGAATTACAAAGTCTGCTACCATGCCATTATCTACAAATATTTCTTGAACATAATTCTTAAGTAAATCTATTTGTTTTTCTAATGATAATTCAATAGGTAATGCAACGTCAATTTCCCTTGCAAGTTGACTATTTTTACTCTTTTCTATATTCTCAACTTCATTCCATAATCTTTCTCTATTTGTTGCCCAATTAGGAGCATTGCTTGGGGCTAATATTTCTTTATATACTACTCCTTTTTTTCT
>JAGATI010000185.1 GCA_017621295.1 Clostridia bacterium
AAGTTATCTAGAATGAGTGTAGACATGTCTCTCGCCCTTTCTAAGACACTTTGAAGTTAAAGTAATATAATTTATCATCCTATGGTTTTTTTACAGTTAAAATGCCCTAGATGTCACGAGAATTAAAAATTAAAGATTATGTATAAGTTTATAAGATATTCTACAAGGATTCCAGGTAAGATAATAAAGTCTAACTGGATGTTCATTCCTCAATCAAAGCAAGATGTCATAGATTTCTATAACAAATATACATGTAAGATTTGTGATAAAGAAATTAAGCAAGTATTTGAATCTATAAGAAAGAATGCTGACAATAACCTTGTAAAAAACTCTACTAAGATGTTGTTTGATTGTGATCATCCAACAAGTCCATGGCAACAAGCACTTGATATATTGATAAATTTCTCATCTGAAAATAAGTCACCTTTGTACAATATGATTAAGATACAGAAAGACATATATGATTCAAGATTGGACATATTCAACAAAGGTGTTGTTCTTATGTATGATGAGGATGGCATGAGATCTATTCCTTATATAGAAGACATGCACACTATAATAGATGAGAAGATGATGTCAACAATAGAATTTCCAAAATTGCATAGACCATCAAAAGATGACATTCGAGTTATTAACTGGCCAGGAGGTAAGCACTATTACGCTAAGGTGGGAAATGAAGATGTTGTTGTAGATGGTGTTCAAAAATGGAATACTAGAGAAGAAGCAGTTATAGCAGCAAAACAATATATTGACAACTTATAAAATTAAATAATGATTATGAAAGAGAAATATAAGAAATTGGGAATTGGAATATTAATGTTTGTCATTGGATTTGCTATATGGTGTGGAATTGTAAAAGCATTCCAGTCATCAAATAGTATTGTTACATTCAATGCAAAAGTTGTAGAAATACAAAAGATTGAAAGAACAAAGCTTTTGGTTTCAAAGACAGATGAAAATACTAATATATATAAGATATACAATACGGAAAAATATGTTATGACTGTTAAGCTTATTGAACCAAATAAGATATTGAATAATAAGAATACCAAACTAAATATAAATATTGATAGTTTAACAGCAAAAAAGTATACAGTTGGAAAAATATATGAATTTGTTATACCAACAGAAAATATTACTCATTATAGCATAAATAGTTCACATGATACATTTATTGTAACTATGATATTGGTTGCATTGCTGGGAATAGGTGCAATTGGAGTATATCTTATGATTAAGGGTGTAATAAATATATGTGATTCAATAGTAGGTATAGCATCTCCATTTTAAATTATAAATTAAGATAAACAAATATTAGATTGTAATAATATAGGTAATCTTTTAGTACAAATAGTTAAACATGATATTAGTTGCATTGCTTAGAAGCAATTGATGTATATATCATAATTAAAGGGTTATATATTAGAAGTTCAACAATATATATATTTGTTTAAATATACAATAAATGATAAAGGTGGATTAATCCACCTTTATCATTATTATATTAATATTCTTTAATAAAAATTCCTTGAAATTTTGCTTTCTCTAAACTATATTTGTTATATAAATAATTAAAATAATAACAGTTAAAAATTAAAATTATGAACAATATGAAAAAGTCAACAGAAAAATTATTGAATGAATTTTTGACAAATGATTTAAATAATGAAAAGTTGCTTAGAGACTTTTTGAAGAAGCAATTAGCAAACAATACAAAATATATAGCAATATCATTTCAAGAATATGGTTCTAATACTATAACATTTATGAAAAGTCCAACTGAATTTGATAAGCAATTTTATTATGATTCTGAATTGTTTGATCAATATGGAATTGAATGGAAAGGTTCGTTTGATTGGACGTCTTCTCGTCAACTGTTAAATAAATTATTGAAAGATGGTTTTAAAGAAATAGACACAATATATATAGATGATGAAATAACAGATAAGAAATATTGGAAAAATGTAGACATACAAATAGAATATAATAATTATAAAAATATTAAAGAATATATTAATTCATTTGATGATGCTAACGAACTGATGACATCATTTAATACAGAATTATATTGTAAAGACTATATTAAGAAAAATTTTAAAAAATAAGAACTGGAACATATGTTCCAGTTCTTTTATATATATTAGAGTTTTGGTATGTTCATCTTAGGTATAGTTGGCATATTCCTCTTAACACTGCTCATCATATTGTTCATATTTGGCATCTTATATTGCTTTTCTTCTTGCTTTCTACGATTTTCCTCTTCTTTATTGAACTCTTGTATTAGTTCAAGATATTCTTCATATTGAAAGTAGGGCATCCTGTCAATCTCAGAAGGTTGTATATGCCATTCTTTACATATATGAAGCTTATTTCGAGCCAAATTTCTTAAACTTATTACCCATAGAGAATAGAGAGCCGATTCCATCTGGAAATCGTATTTCTGATGTTACCTCCTCTCCACAACTTGGACAAACAGCTTTAAGTTCCATAGATGGAGTTACAATTATGTTCTTCAATACATTATCCATAAATGAGAACATTTCAACATCCCAGCTCTTGAACTTAATTTCAAGTTCACGAATTTGTCTTGAAGCAATCTTTGGATCTTTAGATATTCGTTGTGCAAGCCAAGGTAAGAATCGTATAAATACTTGATCAAATTTAGCATTCCTATTGTTTTGCAATTTGTCAATCATCCAAGCCTTGATGTTAGCATCTTTCTCAAGTGTAGGTAAATATAGTTCTATAGGCTCTTCATAATCTACATCAAAATCTGCAGGATTTATAAGCCATGAACATGTCATAGGAGAATAATATTGCATTATTTCAGCATCAGGCATATCATACATAAGTGCCTGTGAATTTAATGTGAATGTAACATCAGAATCACAATTTATACAATCTTCATGCCATTCAATCTTACGCTCACCTTGCTTCATAGTGTATTCTCTAACAAGTAATACAAAGAAGAATCTATCCCAAGAATAGATCTTATTCCAAGGCAATGGATTATGTGCACCATCCTCAATAGCAAGACACCATTTTAGAATTTCATTGAACACATCATCAATTGAGTTTGCTGAATCTGCATTAAGTGTTGACCAGTTCTTGATAGCATCTACATCAGCAGGCTTAATCTTAAACTTCCAATCACTTGGATAGAACTTATCACGTTCACCAAGAAGCCTACGATCTACAGGAATATAACCTTCACGAATTTCAGCTTTCTCTCTTCTGTCAAATATGTTGTCACCAACCTTTGACAAATGCTTTCTATCAGCTAAATCCTTTGTCTTTTCTGCAAGTTCCATCTGTCCTGGAAGCTGGCCAGGAAGATGTCCAATTCTCTTGCCAAGATATTGAGTAGCCTCATTTTCGTGACGAGGCTCTACTTCAGGAGCATTTTGTTCTTCAACAACATTGTCAGCTTCCGGAATCTGATTTTCTAATGCCATTTCAAGCTCCTCATTAACTTCTGTCTTTCTCTTTAAAGCCATATGCTTAAATTAATATATTAATTATATTTCTTTCACCTCTATTTATATATAAAAATATAGAAATGTTTAAAACAACATATCATTTTAAAATACTTTTTCATATTTGCTTGACTTGACAACATATTCTCTTTCTTTCTTACCAGTACCAACCTTTATCTTCTTATTTTCAAGATGTACCTTTATCTTATGTGAGAAATAGTCATCATTCATTTCTGCATGATTAATTACAAATATAGTTCTGTCTGTAGCCATTGAATCATTAAGCAATGCGAGCATTGTATTTCTTGAATCTGCATCCATATTAGAAAACAACTCATCTAAACAGAATAGATTGAAATTTACATTTGCTATAATGTTCTGTAATATGCCAAATACTATAGCCAAGTCAAGTGACTTACGTTGTCCAGTAGATAAGTCTTTATAAGATATCTCTCTATCAAATGTATTTATCTTAATATGTGGCTTAAACTCTTGATCATATGTTATGCTGTAGTTTTGATCTAGCTTATTTATGAAATATGCTATGGACTTATTTATATGTGGTATGAGAGTTTCAAGTAAGTTGTATCTAAATGTCTTTGTAAACAATTCATTCATATCATTCCATTCACCAATCTCTATATCAGAATGTTCTATGTCTTTCTTTATGTTTGCTAACTTTATTCTATATTCAGATATTAAGTCATCATAATTCTCATTCAATAATGCTAGACTATTGTTATATGTATGTATTTGGGCATCTATATTAGATATTTGTCTTTTCAGTTCTTCCATGTCAGCCTTGATATCATCTTGTTCTTTCTTAGATTTTGTCTGAAATTCTAATATCTTAGTTTGTGCTTCATCTTCTATCTTTTGTTGTTCTTTAAACTTTTCAGCACAGTCATACATCTTTTGCTTATTTTCTTCTATAGCTTCTTTGCTTATTTCATTGCCGCATGTTGGACATTTTCCACTTTTGAATGTATTGTACCATTCTTTATATTGCTTACCCATGGTAGCATATTCCATCTTAACATCATATATCTTTTGTTTATCATCTTGTAAAACTTTAAGTTCTTCTTCTTGTTTTGCTTTATTGACTTTGAATTCTTCTTTCTTAGATTTACCTTGTTCAATAAGTTGTTCTCTAAGTATATTGCAGCCATCTATATCTATAGTATTCTTAAGTTCTTCTTGTTGCTTAGTTTTCTTATCTATTAGATATTGTATTTGCTTTTCTGTATCTGAATATACAGCATTCAATTCTGTATTTCTACTTATTTGCATCTTTCGTTCATCAACAACAACATTATTGTATTCTGTAAATGTTCCAAAGCCAAACACTTCATCTAAGAATTGTTTTGTTTGTCCTGGATTCATACTAGCAAGTGAGTTGAAAGCAGAAAATGATATGATGCACATCTTTTCTACTGCAAGCTTAGGTACATCATAAAGCTCTTCCTCTAATATAGCTTGAGTGTCTCTCTTATTTGATGCCGCTATAAGCTTACCATTTACTTTTATTTCAAGTGGCATACATGAATTTCTCACTATATGTATGTCTTTGTTTCTTGATATCAAATCCATTTCTATCTCACAAAATTTCTCATTCCATGACACTAAATTTGGTATCTTATGTCCAGACACATTACCAAACAACCCATACAATAGAGCTTCACATAAAGTTGTCTTACCAGATCCTATGACACCAGATAACTTTACTAATCCATCAAGATTAGTAAAGTCAAATTCTTGTGTTCCATATATTGATTTGAAATTTGTTATCTTAATTGACTTTATATACATGTTGTATCATTCTTTATCTTTTGTTTTACTAATTCAAATTTGTCTTTTAGATGATCAGGAATGTTTTCCTCTATATAAGTATCTATGTTTGTATCAAACTTAACTGGAGTAAGTTGCTCATATTCATCTATATTAGCTATACATCTTATATTTATGTCAAAGTATTCATAATTGCATTTTATGAAAGCTATTCTCTCTATATATCTTGCTTTGTTTATGTTGTCATTTGATATATATAGCTCTATATAATTGTTCTTAGTATCTTCTGTTGTTATGTTAAATATTTGTTCATTGAGATATCTCTTAAACTTTGGTGTTGTTATATTCTTTATCTTCTCAACAAATATAGAATTCTCAACTATATAGATATATCTATCACTATTTGCATCACTAAAATTAAAAGACATTATTGCCCCTATATTGTTAAGTTTAAGTTCTTTGTTTGACCATGGATAATGAATATGCCCAGAATATACCTGAGGATATCCAATAGATTCTAGTCTTTCATTACCCCATTGTGACAAATCAGAATGACAATATATAGTCTTAACATATCCTTTGTAAGTGTCACACACACTTTTCCACAAGTCTTCTTCTTCAGTATAATACCAAGGCAGAAATAAAGAATCATCTATATATAGAGGCTTATCTTTTACTATAAATAGATTGTTATAGCATCTTTCAAATTCAGATCCAAATACTAAGTCATATACATTATAGTAGTCCAAGTTCTTAAGTGGAGAATAATAGTCATGATTTCCAGCAACAATTATTACTGGCTTATTGTAAGCTATCATTCTTCTTATTATTGTCTTAACTTCTATGCCAACTTGTGTATTTGTACTATATCTTATGTCAAACAAATCTCCCAAAAATACAATCCTATCAACCTTATCTATCAAGGGGTATACTTGTTTTTCAAAAAATTCTATTTGTGTATTCAACCATAATGTCTTATTTGTGTGTGTACCAAAATGACAATCACCTATAAGCAATTCTATCATTAAACATATATTAAAATATATTTTTGTATATAGATAAATATAGAAATTTTCATATGTAAATTTCAATGTAAATTTTATTGAAAATTTCAATTAATTGAACTATATTCTTATTAATTAAAACAAATAATTATATTAATAGTTAGCATATGAATTTACAAGAAAAGCTTGTTGAATACAGAGTAAAAGAAATAAACAATATGAAGTTGTTGCAACATAGAATAAAGTCTAGTTGTGCTAAGAACATATTTGAATGGCTTGCTATAGTATTGTTTCATAATTGGAAATATACTTATATTTGCATAGATAATCCAGAAAACTATAAAGCTAATGATCAAATGCTAGCTTTTGATATAGCTAAATATAATAAGAATCATGTTCCTGGAAAAGAATTTTTTGAGAAATATGTTACAACACAACAGGAATTTGAAAATATAATGAAAGACATAAGTCTAAAAAATATTGTAGAACATTCATGAACAATTGTGTAGCTATAAATATAATATCAAACAACAATATAGTCAACAATAAGGGAATTCCAATATTGTTCTATTGGGATGGAAAGTCAGATGTCATAGAAGAACTTAAGCATCAAAAACAATTCTTAGATTTCTTAAATTCTAAGATTATGAATGTCGATGACTATTCTAATTCAAAGTTGACATATTTTTGCTTTACAGAAGATGAATCTAACAATTATGAAGAAATATATATTGACAATGTATTGAACATTCAAGAACTGTTTCCGTTAGATAAGTTTGAAGATGATGAACTAGCTATGAGATATGTATTTACAATAAGTATTGACTTATATATGAAGGCATTCTCATCTGAATATAAGAAGACATCTTCATCATCAAAGTCTAATGTACAGTCTATATATGCAGCAATAAAGTCAAAATATGGAACAAGAGTTACAAGACATACATATATAGAATATATAAGAAGTGAGATCATAAAGAGATATGCTAGTCTATCAAAGACAAACATTGAATATATAATGAGAGAAGTTAATGACATTATCAAATAACATAAATCAAATATGAACAATAAAAAATACAACATTGAATTCAACTATTACTATCAGTTGTTCAACAACTTTAAGACAAAGGAATGTGACTTAATAAACAACATTATCAAAGGTTCACCACGTATGAACGAATATATGAGATTTGAATCATATGCAAATGTAAGTTTTGATGAAGATGACAAATTGCATAAAATTGGTCATGTTACTCTATCTGATGGATATGAACGTAAGAAGACAAATTGCATGGTGTTCAACCTACCCGAATCACAGTTCAATCATAACAGATACAATAAGTTATTTCTATATACACATAGTACAACATCAACAACATATTATGGATATTTGTTGTTGAATACGAAGACTGGAAGACATACTCAAATTGCAGATGTATCAGGAGAGATAAATGACATAATTGTACATATGAATAAGACAATTGTTGGATTTAATACATCTGACAAATTTGAAAAGCAACTAAAAGATAAGATAGCAAACAATCTATGAAAATAGAATATAATACAAATACTAAAGATTTAGACAATATGTACAATTATAGCATATCAGATATCATATGTAATATAACTATGCCAATTTCTCATATTAACTGGTATATTAGTACAACATAAATTTATTGATCTATGTCAAGTGTATTTTAATGAATATAGGGTTATTATAATATATACAAATATTGATAGGTAAGTATAATGGAAGGTGAAAGTGTAAGTATAAGTTTTCCGAGTGAAATGAAAGTCAGTTCAAGTCCTGACAGTCCATTATATGTTGATGCTACTCAAAAGGCAGAACGATATATGGCAGACTTAGCAAGACAACTATATGTCAATACAGACTTTTCGCAAAATCCAAAACCAGCTGACAATATAGCTAAAGATGCTATATCTAGAGCACAGAGTTTTTGGAATAAGCTTCCAGAAAGCTGGAAATCATCAATAACTGGATAATATATATTGAAAATTTAGATACAAAAATCTATATTTAATATGATACTGCTATAATTGCAGTAAAATTATAAAACAATAATTAATTTTAATATTTAAAAGGAGAAATTATTATGAAGACAACATTATTTAGTATCATGTTTACCATGATTTTGGCCTGTACAGTTGCATCATGCAATACTGGTTCTACCTCTAAGGGAGATACTGCAGATACAACAGTTGTCGATACAATTGGGGCTGACAGTACTGCTGTGGATTCAGTAGTTGCTGAGGTTGTTGATTCTGTTAAGTAAGCACATACTAATCACTATCAATAATCTTAATGATGCAGGACCAACAATCCTGCATTTATTTTGCTTTAATGTTTGAAATTTCATAATGTTAATTTCTATATTCAATAAGATATAAATATATTTAAGTAGATATAAATAATGTCGAAAAGCAAATTGACACTTATAGTTGATGGCAACTGGCTTCTTATGAGCAGAAAGTCAGTAATCAACAATAGATTTAGTAATGACAAGGAATTGATAAAAGAGCTAAAAGTTCTTATGATTAAGTCATTGAATGTAGTATTGAGAACATTTCCATCTATAGACAACATAATGTTTGTCAGTGATGGTGGTTCTTGGAGAAATACAATTGAGCCACCAAAGTTCTTAAAGAAATCAGGTGTTGAATATAAGGGAAATCGTGTACAAGATCCTGAAACTGACTGGAAAGTAATATTTGATGGATATCATGACTTGCTTGACACCCTTAAGCAATGTGGAATCAATGTATATAGAGAACAAGGAATTGAAGGTGATGACTGGTGCTGGTATTTATCGACAATACTTAATAATGAAGGTACAAATTGCATCATATGGACAAGAGATCATGATTTAATGCAATTAGTAAAGACAAATTCTGATGGTTGCTTTACCGCTTGGTATGAGAAAGAGAGTGGACTTTATGTTGAGAAGAAAGCAGATGAAGACATAAACTTCTTATTCAATATGAACTTTAACATAAATGAATCGTTGATGAATGAGCTTGTAAGCAATTCTACAAAAGTTACAAGTATTGATCCAAACACTATAGTAATTGATAAGATTATTAGAGGTGACAGTGGAGACAACATATTGCCTATTGTTAAGCATAAGGGACGTACATCTGAAAAGGAATTTAGGGTTGCAAATAAAGAGATTGACTTTACTATGAATCCATTTGATAATGACAATATTAAGACATGGATTGAGAATTTAGTAGAGACTAAGCCTTATTTGGGTAGAATTGTAGACAATAAGAGTGTAGATGAAATTATAGAGCATTTCAAATACAATAGACAACTTGTTTGTCTCAATGAAAGAATATATCCAAAGGATGTATATTCTATAATGTGTAGTTATTTAGATTATGAATGTTGCTGCAACATAAAGCCTGTAGAAGAAATTCTTGAAGCACAAAAGAATGATGTAGAAAGCATCATAAATGATATATTCTAATAAATGAGTGTAGACATGTCTCTCGCCCTTTCTAAG
>JAGATI010000186.1 GCA_017621295.1 Clostridia bacterium
CTTTAATAATTTTCTTATAACAGCATATTCTTGTTTTGTAAATCCAACAAATTCATCTATATATATAACAGAATCATTAAAAAAGTCAGTTTCCTCTATTTTTTCTGCAAGAATAGTTAAAACATCATTTTCATCTATATATTTATCTTTCAAATTATTTTGAAATTTCTCATATACAAGTAGCATATCTTGCATTTTACATTTTAAATACTTATCCTCTGTATTATTTATTTCATCTTTAAATAAATCTACACTTATACCATGCTTTTTAAACTCTGTAATTTGAGTGCCTATTAACTCTATATTTTCATCTGATTTACCTAAAAATTTTAAATTTTTCTTCTCATTCATTAAGATACTATAAATAAGCATAGCCTTACCGCATTTTGATAAATTTGTTTTATATGCTCCTCCACCAGTCTCACCGAATTACTCTATATGCCATACGCCCAAAAGTAAGAACTTCTGCATTTATAACAGAACCTGTCCCTATATTATCCATAAGTTTTCTTTCAGCAGTAAAAGAGAATTGTTCTGGTGTAATAATATATATTTTCTTTTCTTTATTAATTCTATTTTTTATTTCTTGGTACATATAACTACTTTTTCCTGTACCAGATCTTCCGTAAATTAATCTTAAACTCATATGTACTCCTTCTTGGTTTTCATATATTAGAAAATCTTCTAATACCTTTAACATTTAATCTGTTTTAATCATTTCAAAGTCTATATCTCTATTAATACTTCCTAATCTCTAGCTATCATAACATCATGATATGTTAACTATCTACATTACCAACTTCGAAAAAATCATATGCAATAATTTTATATATTCTCAAAAATGTTATTAGTCAAATTTTACTATATAACAGAATTTTACTATTATAAAAATTTCACCTTTTAAGCTTCTCTTTTCCAATAAAATAGATATTGTTGTGCAAGCCCAGCTAAATCTCCATACTTTTCTTTAGCAAGTTTTTCTATTATTTTTTTACTTACTTTATTCTCATCTTCATTTTTTATATATAGTTCATTCATCACCCTTCTGACCCATACATCTATTGGAAAAACTTCTAATCTCTTTAATGTAGAAAAAAGCAAAATACAATCTGCAACTTTAGGTCCCACACCAGAAAGATTAAGTAATTGTTCACGAACTTTCATACTATCTTGTTCTTTATGTAATTCTTCTAAACTTACCTTTTTATCTAATATCATTTTAGCTGTTTCATACACTCTTACATCCCTAAATCCAAGCCCAAGTTTTCTTAAATCCTCCACACTTGCTTTTGAAAGTTCTTCTGGGCTCGGAAAAGTATAATAGTTTTCTCCATTCCAAATTATTTCATTTCCATATTTTTCAGAAATTCTTTTTATAATTCCCTTAATCCTAGGAATATTATTATTTGCAGATATAATAAAAGAAATAATTGTTTCCCATAAGTCTTGATTTAATAATCTAATTCCTTCTCCATATTTTATGCTATTTTTAAGCGGTTCATCTATTTTAGATAACTCTAATTTTATATTATTATAATCTCTATCTAAATCAAAATAGTTATGTACTTTTTCTTCTAAATTATCATCACAAATCCCTCTAATAATTATATTATTATCTTCTTTTTTCACATTTGCTACACAATTTCCAAAAACTCCAGTATAACTTCCGTCAGTATTTCTATCCCACCTAAAACATTGACCACATTCAAATATATGTACTGGATTAAATGCATCTATATTTTTTAATATTACTTCTTGTTCTCTCATCTTTTATAGATTATCCTTTCGTCACTATATTTTATCATTTCTATTTAAATTTTATCATATGAAATACAAAAAATAAAGGAATTAGCACCTTTATTTTGCTAATTCCCTTTTTTTATATTTACTTAAATAAATTAGAATGATACTCACACTAATTCACTTCATCTGATACCTGATTTATTACTGATTCATAATCTTTTAGCTTCTCTTCCAATCTTGTTTGGCATTTCTTTAAAACTTCAACTAAAGGCTCTATATCTCCTGTTGTTTGTGCAATATATAAAGATTTCCTATATTCCTGATTATATTCATCATCAATTGAAATAAGGTCAACATTATTTTCTAAACATTGTCTAAATATAATAAATCTCCCAATCCTACCATTTCCATCTTGAAACGGATGTATATGTTCAAATTTCTGATGAAAATCTGCTATTGCATATAAATCTTTTTTACTCTCTTTCCAATCTTCAAATAAATTAAACATACTATTCTCAACTAAATTAGGTTCGCATAGTTTTAAATCTGTTTTTGAGAGTCTATTTGCATATTTCTTCCACTTACCTATATTGTCTATTTCATCATCTACACTTCCCTTTTTTAAAACTCTGTGCCAATCCCACAATAAATATTTATCAAAAGGTTCTTCAAGTGTATTAATGACTTTATCAAATAACTCTAGAGAATTTCTAGTTTCTATAACATCATCTAAAAAATGCTCACCCTTTACTTGTTTTTGCTCTAATAAATCTATCAAATTTTCCTTGCTAAAAGTACTTCCTTCAAGTTTATTTGAATGATATAAATACTCTATTTTTATAGCATCATATGCCGAATTCTTTATTTTAGATAATTTTTGCATAACTTTAATAGATATCTTCATATTTATTCCTTGTATAATATATCTTAAAATTATTTATATTATACTTACCTTTCTATATAAATTATTACCTCTTTTAGTTTAGCATATTTTTCAACAATTTGTTACAATTGATAAAAAAGCTAAATTTATTAATAAAAGAGCTTATTATATTCTTTCATCGTTGTTTATTTCCTCCAATATTTCAGCTAAATTTTTGTAACTTTTATATTTATCTGGATTATTTATTATGTCTTTAGCTTCTATTGCCTCTAACATTTCCTCACTATATTTTGGCTTTTTTATAACAAATGGGATACTATCAGTCATAACAACTTGTTTTAAAAAGATTGTTACCGCTTCAGCTATGTTCATTCCTAAAGCATTTAATGTTGTTTCTGCTTCTTTCTTTAATTCTGGTTCTATTCTTATATTTAAGGTTCCTGTTTTAGCCATATGTCTTACCTCCATATTTTCATATCTTTATTGTAACACTTTGCCATTACATTGTCAATTTCGTTATATTATTATTTTCTAAATTATGTGCTTATATTCTTATAATATTTATCTTCTCTTAAACCCTTTTCCCCAAGTTTCCCTCGCATTACTAATAACAATAAAAGCCTTTTTATCTATTCCGAGTTGCTATCTCTTTTATTTTTATAATTTCACTTCTTGACCCCACACAAAATAACATCATCTTTTCATCCTGTTTAAACATTCCTTTAGCATAAATTCCAGTACTACCTCTATTTACTTTTTTACTAATTTTATTAGCAATCTCTTTATACTTTGGAGATATAATAAACATCATTTTAGTAAACGAAACACCCTCAAAAATAATATCTATCATTTTTCCCATTAAATATATTGCAATTGCAGAATACAAGCCAATTTCTACTTCTTTAAAAACAATTACATTAAGCGTTACAATTGCAATATCAATAATCATAATTAGATTACTTGTCTGGAAATGTTTTTTATATGACTTAACAATATAAGAAAGTAAATCTGTTCCCCCAGTAGAAGCAAATGCCCTTAAAATAATAGCAGTTCCCAATCCCATCAAAACACCACCATAAATACAAGCAAGTAATCTATCTTGAGTAAAAGCTTCATATTTATCCAATATATCTATAAAAACAGACAATAATATAGTTCCAAGCAGCGATTTAACTAAAAACTCCTTTCCTATTCTAAAAAATCCTAAAATTAATAACGGTATATTTAATATTAGCATAGTTGTTCCTAAAGGCACTTTAAATATATAATATGCCACAGTAGAAATACCTGCAAACCCTCCAGTAGACAACTGATTAGGAAGTAGAAAAAAAGATGTACTAATTGCCATAATTAAACATCCTATACTAATTTGCATAAACTCTATTACATATTTTTTTAATAATAATTTTCTCTTTATCCTTGTATACTTCATAAAAATCACCTATATTACAATTATTTGCATATATAGGTGATTTTATACTATTTTAAATCTATACAATACATTCTTATGGTAAAATGAGTCTATTATATTTTCACCAATTAAATGTTTTAAGTACAGTTTTGGTTAAACAATTATAAATTGTTCATATGTCTTTTAGTAAAATATACGAAATATATATTATTTTCGAATATTGTTAGAGAGTTATTTTACCTTAATACATTCTTCATAAGTCTTTAAAATATTAACTTTAAATTCTCCTGGTCTTATAGACTCATCTGAAGTAACATTTACATCTACATCATATAATTCATTTAGTTTTTTTATATTCTCTTTTTTGTGACCAATAATATTATTAACATTTAGAGGATTTGCCTTCACTTCAACAACTTTTACTTTTGTATTAAATTGTTTAATATGTTCAAGTATACTATCATACCACATACTAGACTCTACCAATTGTCTAAAAGCTGGATGATATGGACCTGCTACTACTTCACTTTCATTGTGTCCTGGTTCATCAATTGTATTAGTATTTTGAAGCCCCAAACGTATAACTTTTATATTCTTTTTATTAAACATTGCAACTATTTCCTTACATCTTTCAACAGCCTGATTAACTGTTAATGGAATATATTCGTTATTTTTATATTCTTCTTCTAATTTAGTCCCCTTAATAACTAAAACTGGGTAAATTCTAACTATTTTAGGTTTTAATTTTATTAATGATTTAGTAGTATTTATTTCATCTAATTTTGTACTTTCTGGTAATCCAACCATCATTTGATGCCCTAAAATAAACCTCTTTCTTCTTATTAATTTTGATGCTTTTTTTACATCTTCAAATGTATGTCCTCTCTGACATCTTGATAATATATAATTATTAGTTGATTGTACACCAAGTTCAATTGTTTTTACCTTATATTTTTTCAATCTTTTTAAAATTTTTTTATTAATATAATCTGGTCTAGTAGAAATACGAATACTATTTACCTTTTTTCGCTTAATATACTCGAAAGCTGTTTGTAATAGTTCTTCTTGAACTTCTTCTTCTATCCCTGTAAAACTGCCTCCAAAAAAGGCAACTTCTACATACTTATTATTATCTTTAAAATTACTTAAATAATATTCTATTGTATCCCTTACATCTTTAGCAGTTACTTGTTTGGATTGTCCACTAATAGTTTTTTGATTACAAAAAGTACAACTATTTGGGCATCCCAAATGAGGTACAAAAATTGGTATAATGTATTCTTTTTTCATGCTTTCCCTCCTTTTGTGTATTTATAAATTATTATTTTTTAATAACTTAAAATAACATCATTATTTAAATAAGATATATGTAGCCTACTCTATAAGTCAATTTATAACATAAGACTTTATAAATTATTCTTAATCTTTTACATATTCTCTAGAGCTTTCTTAGCAGCTTCCATTTCTGCTTCTTTTTTAGTTCTCCCATCACCTACTGCTAATACTTTAGCATTAAGGCTCACTCTAGCTGTAAAAGTTTTATCATGGTCTGGTCCAGATTCGTTTATAATATCATACTTTATTTTAACATCTCCATGTTCCTGAAGCTTCTCTTGTAATACTGTTTTATAATCCTTCATTCCAACATGTTTGCTAGCAATCTCAATATAATCTTTTAAATTCTCTACTATAAATTTTTCTGCAGCTTCTAATCCAGAATCAAAATAAATAGCAGCAATAACAGCCTCAACACTATCTGCTAAAATTGATGGTCTTTCATTTCCCTTATTAATTATTTGACTTTTACCTATAAATAAGAAATCACTAAAATTATGCTTAAGTGCAACTTTATAAAGACTTTTCTCACAAACAACATCAGCTCTAACTTTAGTCATTTCTCCTTCTTTCAAATTTGGATATTTCGCATATATATATTTACTAGATATAAATTCTAATATACTATCACCCAAAAATTCCAATTTTTCATTACTTTTAACATTATTTTCATTGGCATAGGATGTATGTGTAAGTGCATTTTTTAAAAGTAATTTATTTTTAAAAGTATAACCAA
>JAGATI010000187.1 GCA_017621295.1 Clostridia bacterium
AATATAAAGAATTAGAGTTTAAGAATTAAAGCTTATAAATAATTGAAGCTCTGGATATATCCTAATTATATAGGATTATCTGGAGCTTTTCTATACGCCTTTTCTTCTAGCGCTTACATCTTTTCTATCTTGTTTATTTAATTTTTCTAGTTTTGCTTCAAGTGATTTCTTTGTTTTTTCCAATTGCTTAACAGAATAACTACGACCTTCACTATGTCTTCTTGCCTCATTTATACTATTAATAATATCGTTTATCTGGCTTTGCAATAATTCCTTTTGTCTAATAATACTCATTGGAATTCGCTCAAATTGTGAATGCCCTATAATAATTGCATCAAACTCCCCTGTTGCAATTCTGCTACAAAACTTCTTTCTATTTTTGGTTTCAAAGTCCTTTTTTGTTGTAACTAAGATATTTGCTGATGGATATAACCCGCAAAAATTCACTTGCAAATTGTTCTACTATATGGTTTGGAACAGCAATTAGAGGTTTATTGCATAACCCTAATCTTTTGCTCTCCATTGCTGATGCTACCATCTCAAATGTTTTACCTGCACCTACTTCGTGTGCTAATAAAACATTTTTTCCATATAGAACATGAGCCACAGCGTTTAATTGATGCTGCCTCAATTTTATTTCAGGGTTCATACCTACAAATGTGAGGTTACTACCATCAAAAGTACGAGGAACTATTGAATTAAATTTGTCATTATAAATTCGTGTTAAATTTTCTCTTCTATCTGGGTCTTTCCATATCCAATTTTGAAATTCTTGCTTAATCAAGTCTTGTTTTGCATTTGCAATAGCTGATTCTTTTTTATTTAAAACTCTTACTTTGTTTCCATCTTCGTCATATATAGTATCATATATTTTTACATCTTTTAAATTTAATGTATTTTCGATAATCTTATAAGCATTTATTCTATTTGTTCCATAAGTAGAGCTTGCTTTTACATTTCCACTATCAGAGCTTTTATTTGAAATGTACCATTCTCCTGTTATCTGAGAAAAATCTACATTTATTAGTTCACTCCTGTAATATCCGTCATAGTGGTATCTCGGCGTATCTAATAGCTCAAAGATAAAATCTTTTATTATTTGTGGTGGTATCCAAGTAGATCCTAGTTTTATTCCTATTTCACTAGCAGAAATATCTTTAGGTATTACACCTTTTAGTAATTTTGCATTTATTTCAAATGATGGGTCTGTTTCTGCCAGTGTTCTAGCAATATTATATTTTTCTCTAACATTACCACTTAAATATTCATCAGCTGTTTGATATTCATATTCTTGATTTTCATGGTTATTAGAAAATGGAACTCTGAATATTATTCCTTGTAAATCGTTTATAACTTCTTCTTTAGTTTTTCCAGTTAAACTAGACATATAATCTAAATCAACTTTAGCTTTTTCTTGCAAAGAAACTATTAAAGCCTCATTTGATGTATCTACTTTATCTATAATAATTTTTGGTCTTATTGTTCTTTTTGTAAATATGTCTGCTTTTCCTTGAAATTTACCTTCATTATCTATATTTTCAAGTGAGCAAAGCAAAAAATAACTGCTATCACTAGAGAAAGCAGTTTCGTTGGCTCTTGAATTTATAATTCCATAATTAGCTACAAATTTATCATATAAGCTTGAAAGCTCTTGCTGGCATTGCTTTATTTCCTCATCAGAATGCTCTTCTAATTGTAAATCAATAAGCTCTCTTAATTTATCACGAATAGAAATCATTTGGGTCATTCTATTTTTATTGGTTAGTGGAACATCTTGAAGTACCATTACAGAATTTTCTCTAAAATATAAATCTCCATCTACTATTGTATAAGAAAAGTTTTTTACATTTGGATCTGCAGGTATTGTTTTTGTTTCATCATTTTCAATGGTATTTTCCATATCTACTTGATATTCAGGAATACTTGCGTGAATATTTGAAATAGCATATTTTAGTTGCTCTTCTAAAGTTTGTGTACTATCAGGAATACAAGTTGAGTCATAGCCATATTGTGTTGATTGCATTTCCATTTTTCCTAAAATCATATCAGGATTATCTACAAAATACTTGTTCATTGTTACATTGTTTTCATCTCTATCAAGATATACCCAATCTGGCATAATATCACGCATAGACTCACGCTTTTGCAAAAATATAATATCTGATGTTACCTCAGTTCCTGCATTTTTAGTAAATGTATTGTTTGGTAATCTTATTGCACCTAAAAGGTCTGCTCTTTGTGCTATATATTTTCTAACTACAGGATTTTCTTTATCAAGAGTTCCTTTACTTGTTATAAATGCTATAACCCCTCCGTGGACGAAGTTTATCTAAAGTTTTTGCAAAAAAGAAATCATGTATTAAAAAATTATTTTTATCATATCTTTTATCATTTATTTTAAAGTTACCAAAAGGTACATTTCCTATTGCAACATCAAAAAAGCTATCTGGCGTATTTATTTTTTCAAAACCATTAATTTGAATATTGGCATTTTGATATAATTGTTTTGCAATTCTACCAGAAATATCATCAAGCTCAACACCATACAACTTTGACTGATTTAACTCCTGTGGTAACATTCCAAAAAAGTTACCAATTCCACAACTTGGTTCAAGTATGTTTCCTTTTTCAAACCCCATATTTTGTAATGATTGGTAAATTGCATTTATTACTATTGGTGGTGTGTAAAATGCTGTTAATGTTGAACTTTTTGCATTTTCATATTCTTCTTTAGTTAGTAAACTTTTAAGTTCATCATATTCACTTTTCCATTTATTTTCATCAAATGCATCTGATAAACCTCCCCAACCTACATATTTTGCCAATATTTCTTGCTCTTCTTTTGTTGCTAATCTATTTTCGCTCTCAATTTTCTTTAATGTTTTTATTGCTTCAACATTGTTTTTGTATCTTTCTCTTGGAGTTCCTGCACCTATTTCATTATCTGTAATATGGTAATTTGATTTTTTTTGATTAACGCTAAGCTCTGTTAATATTTCCTTATCTTGATAATATTTATCTCTATTTAATGGAGCTCCATTTTCTTCTCTTGCCTTAAATAGATTATTTATGTCTTGAGCAGTTTGAATAAACTCTTGTGCCTCTGGCGTAGTTAAGCTGGCAATATTAATTTGTTTATTTCCCTCTATATCTAATGCATTATAATATCTGTTAAATGAATTAATATACTTTTCAAGTTGTACTTCCAATTCATCTCCAACCATTGCTAGCTTAACACTATTTAGATATTCAATTTCTTTCAATATGTTATCTTTACTTTCAAGTATTCTTAAAGTATCTTCAATTCTCTCATCTTTTGTTTTTACTTCAGTATTATCTTCATATTCATCTTGTTCATCTCTTAATTCGCCCCAGTCAAAAATATTATTATCTATGCAAAAATCAACATATTCTTCAGCAAAATTACTTTTCTGATTTTTAATATAATCTTGGTATTCCTTTTGCTCTTCTTCATTAAAAAATCTACCTTCATTTATTATCTCAATATTTCTTTTTGCAAGATTGTTCCACTTTAGAAGTGTTTTATTTTCTCCTTTAGTTACACTAATGCCTTTACTACTAAAGTCAATCCAACCATTTTCTGATGAATAACCACCATCTCCATATTCTTTTTTTAGAAAGTCAGAGGGATTTTCATTATCATAAGGATTGGTTAAATGGTCATATATTCTAAACTTACTATGTTCAACAACTCCTCCATAGATTAATATTTTATCAATTTGCTCCTGTGATAATATTAGTGGCATATTTTCTGCTATTGTTTTTGAGGTATAAAAATTAGCAGGAGTAATTGCTACTTCTGCTATATTAGTATCAATATTTGGATTAGTTTTTTCAAGCTCTTCAATTTGTGTTTTTTGCTCTTCTTCAGTAAGATTATTCTCAAAAAGATTTAATTGTAAATTAGTTCTTGATACACTATTTCCTCTGCTTGATGTTTGAAGCTGTTCATGTTTTGTACCCAAAGTAACTGGTTCGCTCTTTTCATTTTCTCGTCTACTTTGTTCTGTTTGGCTAAATCTTGAATTATTTGTTTTACTCTCGACTTGACTATATGGTCTATTTCCACTAGATGTTTGTTCAATTTCCCTGTTATTATCATTTCTGACCACGTTCCTCTTCTGTGGTCTTTTAGAAATTTCAGTCTGGCTCTGCCATACATTCCTATATCCTGTTTCTGTGATTGTTCCTCCACTATTATATCTGGTATTAGTAAATCCTTTTCCTGATGATATGTTATCTCCATAATCTTCACTCCTCTCAACTTTTTCTTCATTATAATTTGAACTATTTTGTTTATCAAATGTGTAATTTTTATTTTTATAGTTTATACTCAAATTTTTATTAGTATCATAGATTTCCTTTAAGCCACTTTCTGCAATATCGCTTGTTGCCATTCCAATTTTAGTTATTGTTTCAAGAGTATTAAAGTTTGTTATTTCTCTAAAATCGTCTAATGTAAGGTAGTCTTCTGGTGTAAGACCACATCTTTTCATCATCATATATGCAACTGAATTAGACATTACTTTCCTAAAATGATAACTTAATGTATCTTCATCTAGTTCTTCTAAAAGGCTATTCTCTTTTGCTCTTTCTAGCTCGATTAAATAATCTTGAAAATTATCTTCTACCATATTATAACTTGCTGAAATTATAGCTTCACTTAAATTGTTTTTCATTTCTAAATTTCCATAGTTGTTTTCTAAATCTTCAATAATTTCACTATCAAACCCATGATTAACTTGCCACGGAGAGATTTTTCTACCAAACTTATCATAAGTATCAGTAATATCAAAAACATATCTTAAACGAACATCTATACCATCATTTTCTATAAGAGCAATGCCTCTAGTACCTTTTTTTATCCAACGATGTAATTGTCTATTCCATTGTTCAATTTCTGCAAGATAAGTAGCATCTGGCTTTTGTGCATATATTAACACTTGGTCTGTAAATGGGAATTTATAGTTATTAGAGCAAGTATCAAGAAACTTGATCCAGTCTGCAGGACTTTTAGTTATTGCTTTTATTATTTCAGAATATAGCTCTTGTGTTTTTATAAGTTTATTTGCCATTAAGAACTCCTCCTTTTGCTATTCTTTTTGTATATCAAATAGGTATCCCACCAATCCATTTGTTTTTATGCTCTCTCGGAGCTCTATAATATTTAAAACATCTCGTAATTGCAGGTCTTGTAATCTTTTTAAATCTTCAATTTTAAGATTTAAAATATCTTTATCATTTGTTACACCTAGTGTTTTTAACTTTTCAAAAGTTTTCATTTTGTAGTTTGTTTTATTCTTTGACATCGTTCCCTCCTTTCATAAAACGCAAAAAAGAGAAGCTAATTTGTTTAAAATCATCTTCTCTTAATATATTTTACTATTCTTCATAATTGGGCAACCATGGTTGCCCAATTCCACTATACTATTTTAACCTTTCCTTTATATTTTACTACCTTTCTTGCTTTTTAATGTCGTGTATCGTTCAATCGTTCATTGCTTTATTCTGAACGATATCTTTGTTTGGTCCTTTATATCCCAATTAATTCAATAAATAGGTAACATATTTTATTGAATTAAATAAATCTTCATATTTTATGTTGCTAGTTCCCATTTATTGACTTTTACAAGGAAATTTTATTAATATTCCTCCCAAAAGTCAACGTTTGATTGGTATTTTTACATTTTTCGAAGAATTTTATGACTGCTTATGTTAAAACTTAATTATTTTTTCTTAAACTTCTCTTAATTAAAATATATTCTTTAATTTTTTGAATTTTATCAATTACTTCATCTAGCTTTATATCTTTAGCATACTCAAACTTTTCGGAATAGTCTATCCATAATTTATTTTGTGTTGAATCATTTTTGATGGCATTCAAAATACTATCAATTTCAGATAATAAATGTTCCGATTTTCTATTTTTGAATGTTTTTATTATAGCTTCATGTAAAATTTCTTTATCTATATCATTTATTTTATATGTAATAAAATAATAGAGATCATATAAATCTTTCATTCGGCTATTGCTATTATTTCTCACTAAAATAGTTTGAAATTTTTCAGCAATAATAGTTTCATAATTATATGTATATATGTTTATTTGTTCATCGTCTAAAATAGTTTTGTAGCTATATTCAATTGCCATTGGTGTTATAACATCCCCTGTCGACATATCAATATGAATTGGAACTTTTAAATTAAAAAACTTACCCGTTAATTTTATTTTAAATCCACCATATTCATTATCTTCTCTTATTATCTCTGATTTATTAAATTCAAACGATGTATTATCATTTAAATCAATTTGAATAATATCTGATACCATTTTTGTTATTTCTGATTCTTCAAAATTCATTCCATAAATGTTAGCATCCATATCCATTGTAGACCTTACACTAATTCCCATAATGGCTGATAATAAGAAACCACCTTTTAGCACAAATTTTTCCCTATACACAGAATGTGCTAATCTATCCAAAAATCTCTCAAACATAAAATATTGTACAGCTTGTTGTACAGTAACATTATTTTTATTTGCAAAGTTTTTTGACTTATCTAACAACGACCTTGCATTATTTATCATATAAATACCTCCATAATATTTCTAACTTTCTCTTCACATTTTAGTTTTTTTGCATAATCAATTAGTTTTATTGTGTCAATTTTGTTTTTACCAATTGTTTCCTTAATAAATTTATTAGCTTGTTCTTTATCAATTCCAGTATTATTTCCTTTTATTATATCGCATAGTATTCTTTCCTTATTATAACAATATACCTCAAATCCCATTGGTGTTTTTACTTTTATTTTTCCTAGATTAAGATTTTCATCTTTTACATAGTGAACTCTTACTTTTTCTTCAAATTTTGTTAGACCATACCCTGAATATAGTGTTATATCAAAATAAAATGGTGTTCTTTCACTTAGCTCTAGGAGATACATTGCTGTATTGTATGAAAATACTGAATTTTTATATTTTTTTTGAAAAATATAAAATTCATCTGGAAAATATCCGTTTGCTATATAAATTCCTCTACAATATCTGTAAATTTTCTCTTCTTCAAGAAATTTTTGGATTTCATATTTTGTTATATTAAATTTTCTAAAATTTTCTGCAGTTATTATTCCATTTGTTTCATTTATAATTTCTTCTATATTCATTTTTTTACCTCCTATGCATATATTATACCTCTTTATACGCATGATAGTCAAATTTTTTAACTTTTATTAACAAATTTATAATTTTTTTCTATTTTTTAATACTCTTATAGAATAATAATTCCGTTATCGGGTTTTATAGCTAAATTAATAATTTCCTAACTTTTTTTCAGCTTCTTCATTTTATTGTTTATTTATAGCCTACATATTTTTGCATATTTTTACCACGAACATTAATATTTCAATGCGTATTTTTACCTACCACGCATATAAAGTAGTGTTTCATATGCGTGGTAGTCAAATTTTAAATTAATTTCTTTTGAAAATTTTAATAAACAACCAAGCAAGTCCTAAAAGAGCGAGTATTGCTACTCCTATTGCTAATTTTACATGAGAGCTATCTCCAGTTTTTGGTGTTTCAACTTTTTTATTTTCAAATTCAAATGTTATAGTAGAATCTATTTCTTGTACTTGTGTATCATCTACAAAAATTCCTTTGTCATTGATTTCAACTTTGGCAATTCTATTTGATAATTCGTAGCCTTTTGGTGCATTTGTTTCCTTTATGTAGTATACACCAAATCTTAAATCAGTAAACTCTACAAATCCATTTTCTTTATTTGATTTAACTTCTTTAATTAATTTAGTACACTCTGGATCTTCATATATTGCAAAACTAAATTTATCTTTGATAATTTCTTTTGTTTCTGCATCAACTTTAATAACTTTTATATTTTTCAAAATTGGCATATCTTTCATAACTACCTTTTGTGTTTCTTTGTCTTTTGAAACTTCAAATGTTATGCTTTCTGCTTGTTCATAACCATAAGGGCAGGTTGTTTCTGTTAGAGTATATTTTTTACCTTCTTCTAAACCTTTAACCTGATGAGGCTCTTTTGTTGATGTCCATTTGTCAATTATATTACCTTCTTCATCAGTTACTTCTAGCTCTGCTCCTTCAAGCTCTTCTCCTGTTGTTAAATCTGTTTTAGTAATTTCTACTAATTTATCAATCATAACAACTTTTTGAATTTCATTTGTATCTTTAATTGTAAATTTAATTTCTGTAGCAACTACATAGCCATTTGGTGCTATTTCTTCTCTTAATATATATTCTTTGCCAGTTATTAATGCTTCGATTTTATGAGTATTTTCTGTTGATATCCAAGTATCAATTACTTTTCCATTTTCATCTGTTACAGAAAGTTTTGCTCCTACTAATTCTTTATCTCCAGTTATATCTGTTTTAGAAAACTCCACTAATGTTGTATCATTTGTTATATCTAATTTATTTTCATAAACTTTAGTTACTTGGTCTTTTTGCTCAAATTTTACTTCATATTTTGTTTTATTTAATACAAGTCCATCTAAAGTTTTAGTTTCTTCTATTTCATATACTCCTATTGGAAGATTTTGAATTGTTAATTTGCCATCTTTAGTTAAATTATATCTTTTTATTTCTTGTCCTTTGTTATATATTTTACTTCCATCTGCATAATCGATTACATCTTGTTTTGCTGATAGTTTAAATTCTATACCAGATAAATCTGATATGTTTATTAAAGATGTATCTACCTTTTCTCTTATGGCAATATTCTTATTTAAGTTAATTGTTCCTGTTGGTTGCTCATTTTTAACAATAACTTCTTTTATAAAATCTCCATCCACATCTGTATCATAATCTTTTAAATTTTTAATATCAAATGTTACTGGTGTATCTAACACTAAAAATCCATTTGGAACTTTTAATTCTGTTATTTCGTAGCTACCTACTGGCAACTTTAATGGTGTAGTAACTGCACCTTTATCATCATTTTCGCTATTGTAAGATTTCACAGGAATTACAATATTCTTTGCATTAGTTGTAAAAGATGTATATGTAGTATTTCCAACTTTTTGTGATATTGATTCGCCTTTTCTGAATAATATTTTGTTAGTAGCTCTATCATAAATATCTTTAGTAGCTCTTATTTCAAAAGTAGTAGAGTTTAATGTAACAACTTTATTTGTTTTAACATCTTTCTTTATAAGTTTAATGTATGTTTCTAGTTGCTCGTTATTAACTACTATGTGTTTTGTTTTCTTTGCAATTTCCTTTATCTCTGATTCATCATCTGAAATAGTAAATGCAAAATCAACTGCTGTTTCATAATCTGTTGGTGTTTTAGTTTCTTTTACAATATATTTTCCATAAGGTAATTTATTTTGAGTATAAGCATTTCCATCTTTATCTGTTGTAATTATTTCAATTGTTGGAGCAAGTTCTTGTACCTTTGATAGCCTGCCACTATCAACTTTTACTTTATTTCCGTTTTCATCAATTCCATTCCAAATTTCTGCATAAGTATAGCCTTGTTTGTATGCTTTTTCTATATCTGAATTTAATTTTATAGTGAATTCTGCACCTTCTAATCCAGGTATTTCTCCTGACATTTCTTTTATTCCAGATTTAAAAATATGGATTCCCATTTCTTTTACTTTTTCTAAACTTGTTGTAGTATTAGAAATTATTTTTGTGTTTTGGTCTTTGTATTTTAACTCGACTTCATATTCTTTAGTATCTAACATATAGCCTTTTGATGCTACATCTTCTTTTACAACATATTTTCCTAAAGGTAAATCTTTTATATCTTCTGTTTGTCCTTTTTCGTTCATATTTCTTGTTGCAACTAAATCATCTTTTGAATAGAATTTTCTAGTTTTGCTCTTATTGTATATGTCTTCTTTAGCATATACTTTATATACTGCTCCATTGAAAGTTGCATCTCCTTGTGCAATAGTGCCTGTTTTTGCATCTTTCTTGATAATTGTAATTGTTCCAGTTGGCTCATCATTTGTTCTTTCTGCATTTTCAAATATAACTGATGTGTTTTGGTCTTTATATTTTATCTCAAATTTATATGTTGTATTATCAACTAAATATCCTTCTGGAGCTTTTGTTTCTTGATAGTTATATGTACCAAGTTTTAATCCTTCTACTTTTATTTCGCCATTTTCATTGGTTGCGAATGTTTTATCATAATTTGCATTCCATATTCTATATTCAGCTCTTTTTAAGTTTGCTGATTTGTCTGCATTCTTTTTGATTAAAGTAAATATTCCAGTTGGTTGAACATTAATTACTGCTTGAGTTGTAGTTTGATTTACTTTTATTTCTACATTGTATTCTTTGGTATCTAGTAAGTAGCCACTAGGTGCAGATTTTTCAGTAATTGTATATGTTCCTTTTCTTAATTTTTCAATAATTATTTTTCCGTTTGTAACTTTTACATCTTGATTAAAGTTTTCACCTTTTACGTTAAATGTTGCTCCATTAATTAGCTTTCCATTAGAGTCTAACTTTTGTAGCTCTAATCTTCCAAAAAGCTCAATTTGTAATGAAAGATTTAAAGAAACTGGATCATTGTAATTTAAAGCATATAACTGATTTTGAATGTCATCCTCTAATTCAAAAAATATATTTGTATCAAGGTCTTCTGTGTCTTCTTTGATTAATCCAAAAGATTTAAATGTTGTATCAGAAATTCTTAAAC
This sequence comes from Clostridia bacterium, assembly GCA_017621295.1. The sequence continues at coordinate 10,719 of JAGATI010000187.1, forward strand.
TTTCTATACTAGCATTTTCATTTACAGAAATAGTCATAGTGTTTTCGCCTTTATTATGTACAAATTTAACTCCATCTTTTTCTACATTTATCGAACTATATTTTGAAAGCTCTCCATTTGTATCTTCTATAAC
>JAGATI010000035.1 GCA_017621295.1 Clostridia bacterium
CTACCTAAAGCCGGACTATTGGCTCTATCTATTAAATATTAACTTAAAAACCATTAACCTGTAACTATTATGTGCTTTTAAATTAGATATGATTGATAATTGTGCTAGTTTTAGTGAACAGATAGACGTAATAACTTTGTTACAAAATTGTAATAAAAAAAAATTAAATGTCGATTCCTTAGAAATAACTATGAAAAAATTTTTTTATATTAAAAAAATCATAATCTGTTGCATTTGCAACAGAAAAACAAAAAAGTTAATGTATAATAAAGACATCAAAACATGGGGGAGGAAAATAAAAATGAAGGTAATAAAAAGAGATGGAAGAGCAGTAGATTATAATAGAGAAAAGATTCAAGTTGCAATAGAAAAAGCAAATACAGAAGTAAGAGGAAGACAAAAAGCTACTAAAGAAGAAATTAAAGAAATAACTAATTATATAGAAGAATTAGATAAAAAAAGAATATTAGTAGAAGATATACAAGATTTAATAGAGCAAAAATTAATTGACTTTAAAAAATTCGAACTTGCTAAAAAATATATAGTATATAGATATACAAGAGCTTTAGTTAGAAAACAAAATACTACAGATGAATCAATTTTAGGATTAATAAAAAATCAAAATAAAGAACTTGCAGAAGAAAATTCAAATAAAAATGCGGTACTTGCTTCTACACAAAGAGATTATATAGCAGGAGAAGTTTCAAAAGATTTAACAAAAAGAATGTTATTACCTGAAAAAATTACAAAAGCGCATGAAGAAGGAATATTACATTTTCATGATGCAGATTATTTTTTGCAACCTATTTTTAACTGTTGTTTAATTAATATTGGAGATATGTTAGACAATGGAACAGTAATGAATGGAAAATTAATAGAAAGTCCAAAAAGTTTCCAAGTTGCATGTACAGTTACAACACAAATTATAGCAGCTGTTGCAAGCAACCAATATGGTGGACAATCTGTAGATTTAAAACATTTAGGAAAATATTTAAGAAAAAGTAAAGAGAAATTTAAAAGAGAATTAGAAAATACTTATAAAGATACATTATCTCAAGAAATTATAGATAGCATTGCAGAAAAAAGATTAAAAACAGAACTTGCAGCAGGTGTTCAAACAATACAATATCAAATTAATACATTAATGACAACAAATGGACAATCTCCTTTTGTAACATTATTTTTAAACTTAGATGAGGATAGTGAATACATAGAAGAAAATGCAATGATTATAGAAGAAATTCTAAAACAAAGATATGAAGGTATTAAGAATGAAAAAGGAGTATATGTAACTCCAGCTTTCCCAAAATTAATATATGTACTATATGACCATAACTGTTTAAAAGGTGGAAAATATGATTATTTAACAAAACTTGCAGTTAAATGTTCTTCAAAAAGATTATATCCAGATTATATATCTGCTAAAAAAATGAGAGAAAATTATGAAGGTAATGTATTTAGTCCAATGGGATGTAGAAGTTTCTTATCACCATGGAAAGACAAAAATGGAAAATATAAATTTGAAGGTAGATTTAATCAAGGTGTTGTAAGTATTAATTTACCACAAATTGGTATTGTAGCAGATGGCGATGAAGAAAAGTTCTGGAAGGTATTTGATGAAAGATTAGAATTATGTTTTGAAGCTTTAATGTGTAGACATTATGCATTACTTGGAACTTTATCAGATACTAGTCCAATTCATTGGAAATATGGAGCTGTGGCTCGTTTGAAATCAGGAGAGAAAATAGATGAACTATTAAAAGGTGGATATTCAACATTATCTTTAGGATATATAGGAATTTATGAAGTAACAAAAATAATGAAAGGTGTATCACACACAACTGAAGAAGGACACGAATTTGCAGTTAAAGTAATGAACCATTTAAGACAAGCCACAGATAGATGGAAAAAAGAAACAGGACTTGGATTTGCTTTATATGGAACACCAGCAGAAAGTTTATGTTATAGATTTGCTAAGATTGATAAAGAAAAATATGGTGAAATTAAGGATATAACAGATAAGGGATATTATACAAATTCATATCATGTTGATGTAAGAGAAAAAATAGATGCATTTAAGAAATTATCATTTGAAAGTGAATTCCAAAAAATATCTTCAGGTGGAGCTATTTCATATATAGAGATACCAAATATGAGAAATAACTTAAAAGCATTAGAAGAACTTGTTAAATTTATTTATGATAATATCCAATATGCAGAATTTAATACTAAATCAGATTATTGTCATGAATGTGGATTTGATGGAGAAATTATTATAAATGATAATAATGAATGGGAATGCCCACAGTGTGGAAATAAAGATCATAATAAAATGAATGTTACTAGAAGAACTTGTGGTTATTTAGGAGAAAACTTCTGGAATGAAGGAAAAACAAAGGAAATTAAATCAAGAGTATTACATTTATAAAAACTTAGAATACATAAGAAAGAAGGCGAAGAAATGAACTATGCAACAATAAAAGAATGCGATGTAGCAAATGGTCCTGGAGTTAGAGTTTCACTATTTGTTAGTGGATGTAATCATCATTGCAAAGGATGTTTTAATGAAATTGCTTGGAATTTTAATTATGGAAATGAGTTTAATCAAGAAACAATAGATAAAATCTTAAAAGATTTAGACAAAGATTATATAGAAGGACTATCTTTACTTGGTGGAGAACCACTAGAATATGTGAATCAAAAAGGATTAGTAGATTTAGTAAAACAAGTAAAAGAAAAATTTCCAAATAAGACTATATGGTGTTATACAGGATTTGATTTTGAAAAAGATGTAATGGGAAAAATGTATAATGTATGGGATGAGACAAAAGAACTTGTTCAAAATATAGATGTTATTGTTGATGGAAAATTTGAGATGGAGAAAAAGAATCCATCACTAAAGTTTAGAGGTTCAGAAAATCAAAGACTTATAGATGTTAAGAAAAGTATGAAAGAACAAAAGATTATTTGGGCTGATATAGAAGATGAAGAAATAAGAAGAGCAAATTAAAATAGACTCTTGTAGGACGAAATTAAATTAAACATTTGATTTAATTTCGTCCTAAATTATTTTGGTAGAAAGTATATGCCAAACGGAATCATGATAGAATTAAGTGAATAAGTAAAAGAAAATATGATTTTATACAAATTTGAAGTAAAACTGCAAATTTGTATAAAATGTTTTAAGATAAAATCATAAGCATGGAAATTCATATGATTAATTATATAAAAAGAAGTATGGAAGAACAATTAAAGAAAATGGACTATTTTATTTAACAGATTCTCAAGTTTTTCATACAATAAAAAATGGTAGAATAAAAAATAAAGTTAAACTGACTCTTCAGTCTAAAGACATGAAGAGTTTTTTATGATATTAATAATCTAAAAAACTTAAAATTAAATACGAGGAGAAAACAAATGAGCAAAAGATTATATAATTATATAGAAATAGCAGATTTAAAAGATATGCTTAATAAAACAAAGAATTTATATGGAGAAAGACCAGCATATAAAATAAGAATAGAAGATGGAAAATATCAAATTTTTACACATAATGAAGTACGAGATATGGTAAATTCATTAGGAACAGCATTAATAGATTTAGGGCTAAAAGGAAAAAGAATTGGAGTTATTGGTGAAAATAGATATGAATGGGAACTTGCTTATTTATCAATAACTTGTGGAACTGGAACAGTTGTACCACTTGATAAATCATTACCTGCAAATGAATTAGAATCATTAATAGAAAGGTCGAATATCGAAGCAATATTCTTCTCACAAAATTATTCAAAAACTATCGAAAAAGTTAAGTTTAGTGAGAAAAATAAATTAAAACATTTAATTTCAATGGATTTAGATGTACATACAGATGGAGTTTATTCACAAAAAGAATTAATTAAATCAGGTAAAAAATTATTAGAAGAAGGAAATACAGAATTTATTGATGCATGTATAAATCCAGAAGAAATGAGTATTATGTTATTTACATCAGGAACTACATCAAAAGCCAAAGTGGTTAGTCTTTCTCATAAAAATATCTGTTCAAATTTAATGGATTTAGCAAGTATATTAGATGTAACAAGTGATGACATTTTACTTTCTGTATTACCATTACATCATGTTTTTGAATGTACAGTTGGTTTCTTGTTTTCTTTATATAAAGGAGCCCAAACTGTATTTTGTGATGGAATAAGACATATAGTAGACAACCTAAATGAATATCATGTTACAGTTATGGCATGTGTTCCAGGTGTATATGAGAGAATATTTAATATGATTAGAAAAAAAATAGAAAAACAAGGAAAACTGCAAGAAATATTAGAAAATGAAGAAAAATATAAGAATGCTTCTATGAATGATAAAAAAGAAGTGTTTAAAGAAATTCATGATATGATTGGTTCTAAGGTTAAGCTATTTATAAGTGGTGCAGCAGCTTTAGACTCGAAAATAGAAGAAAAATATAGGTTACTTGGAATAAATTTAGTTCAAGGATATGGGCTAACAGAAACTTCTCCAGTTGTTGCAATAGGAACCAACAAATATTATAAAATTGGTTCAATTGGGAAATCAGTCCCAAGTGTGGAGGCAAAAATTGTAGATGCAAATGATGAGGGAATTGGCGAATTAGTAGTTAAAGGTCCTAGTATAATGCTTGGATACTATGGAAATGAAGAAGAGAGTAAAGAAGTTCTTAAAGATGGATGGTTTTATACAGGAGATTTAGCAAAAATTGATGAAGATGGTTACATATATATATGTGGAAGAAAGAAAAGTGTAATTGTCTTAAAAAATGGCAAAAATATTTTCCCAGAAGAAATGGAAAATTTAGTTAATAAAATAGAAGGTGTAAATGAATCTTTTGTATTTGGAAAACAATTATCAGAAGATAAAGACAATATAAAAATAAATGTAAAAATTGTTTTTGATAGAGAAAGAGTAAAAGATGTATACAAAGTGGAAACAGATGAAGAAATCTATCAGGCAATTTTAAGTAAAGTAAAAGAAATTAATCAAACAATGCCAAAATATAAAGCAATAAGAGGAATGATATTAACTGAAGTTCCTTTAATTAAAACTACTACTAATAAAATAAAGAGACAAGCAAATTTAGATATAATTGAAAAACATGAAAATTGACCAAAATACGAATGGAGATTTATTAGGATTATACTCTAGAAGAATAAATATACAATATAGATTAGTATATCAAGTGATAGAAGCTAAAAAGATAGTAAGAGTATTAAGTTTATGGTCACATTATGAAAATATTTAGATAGGATTAGCATAGATTATTTGTTAGATAAGCAGTCAATATTACCATATAACAATAGTCAATATATATAAATTTAAACTAATCTATTTATATATATTGACTATTGTTACGTTAGTTGGTAGACATTGGGACGGTTCTCTTGTCCATCTTTTTGTCTATTCTATTTATAGCTTTGGATATATAATGCCTTTGCAATATAAGGTGTTACTTCATTTATATCATACCAACCTGAGCTCTTGCTATTATTTTGAAGTCCGTTTGGGTTAGAAACATAAACCTTTCCGAAGCCCATCGGTAGCAAGTAAAACCATATAATGAGAGCTAGTTGTCCACCTATTATTTTTAGGTTTATTCCATACACAAATAAGAATAGGCCTATTACTTTTTAAATGTTTTTCGATATATGTATTTGATAGATGTTCAGTATCATAAAAGAAATTTGAATTAGTAATTCCAAAAGTAGAAGATAATTCTTTTGAAATTTTTTCATTATCTAAAACTGGATAATATTTTTTTCTAAGTTCACCAGGAGTATAGTTTTTATTGTAGCCACTTAATATAGTAGCTATTGCAGTTATTCCACATCCATTATCAGTCATAGTTCCGCCCCAATACTCTAAATTACTCCAAGAACTATAACCATTTTGTTTATATTCTTTGTAAACTTTTTTGTTTTTATCCTCAGTAGTAAATGTAGAAAAATATCCATCTTTATCTTTAACTTCTTGCATACCTACCCCAGAATAGTTTTTATTATAATCTCCTTTAATTACATTATAGATTGATTTATTTTGTATTTTAGGAATTTCTATATTAGAATTATTAGAAATGTAATTAATTATAAGATTATGAAATCTTATACAAAGAACGATTAATAATATTATAATAAGTAATGGTACTACTATTTTTTTTACATTTAATTTTCTCTTATTTTTCATCATTTTAGAAAACCTCCTTAGTACTTGTTTATAGTATAAGGATAAAATAAAAAGATTGTTTTAAGAAATAATTAATAAAAACTTAAAATTTTCTTACAATTCATATTATGAAATGAAAAGCAAATAAAAATATGTTATAATTTAACTTGAAAAACAGGTTACTATTTATTATATTGTGCCAAGTTTTTCGGGGAAAATATAAAAACAGGGGATAAATTTATGAATGTATTGGTATTAGACGATGAAAAGGAAATTGCAGATTTAATAGAATTATATTTAAAAAATGAAGACTATAATGTATATAAATTTTATACATCAGAAGAAGCAATAAATTGCATTAATACAGTAAAATTAGATTTTGCAATATTAGATGTAATGATAAAAGGAAAAGATGGATTTGAAATTTGTAAGTTTATTAGAGATAAGAATTTAAAATTTCCAATTATAATGCTTACAGCTAAAATAGAAGATAGAGACAAAATTACAGGTTTAACACTTGGAGCAGATGATTATATGACAAAACCATTTAACCCACTTGAACTAATTGCAAGAGTTAAATCTCAGGCAAGGAGATATACAAAATATAATGATAGAAATGATGAAGAGAAAATATTTATAGATGGACTAGAAATATGTAAGGAAAAACATAAATGTCTATTATATGATGAAGAAATAGAGTTAACACCTCTAGAATTTGATATATTATTATATTTAGCAAATAATAGAGGACATGTAGTGAGTTCAGAAGAATTGTTTGAAAAGGTTTGGAAAGAAAAGTATTTAGATAATAATAATACAGTAATGGTACATATAAGAAGAATAAGAGAGAAATTAAAAGAAGATACAAGAAAACCTAAATTTATAAAAACTGTATGGGGAGTGGGATATAAAATTGAATGAAATAAAAGAATTTAATAGTATAAAAAATGGAATAGCTTTAAAAGCAGTAGGAAAAATAATTATTTATACAATTATTAGTATTATAGTAGTTATGATATTAATTGATGGTGTTTTTAATGATCAGATAGCAGAAGAAGTACATGATTTAAATGATTTTATTTATTATTTTATGGTTTCAGAAAAGCCTATTATTATCACAATAATGCTTTTTATAATAGTAACTATAGTATCATTTTTTGTAATAAGAAATACTTCTAATAATCTAATTATTATAATATCAGCAATGAATCAAATTTCTATAAACCCAGATGAAGCGGTTAAATTACCAACCAATTTAGCTATAATTGAAAACAAATTGAATAATATCAGAATAGAACTAATAAAAAATAGAAATGAAGCAAAAGAAGCAGAGAATAAGAAAAATGATTTAATTATGTATATGGCACATGATTTAAAAACTCCTCTTACATCAATTATAGGATATTTAACATTGCTACTAGATGAACAATATATTTCAAAGCCATTACAAGAAAAATATATGCAAATTGCATTAGACAAGGCTTTTAGAGTAGAAGATTTAACAAATCAATTTTTTGAAATAACTAGATATAATTTACATGATATGCCAATAAATAAACAAAAAATAAATTTATCTTTTTTAATTGATCAATTAATAGAAGAATGTTATCCAATGTTACAAGAAAGAAATTTAAAATGTATTATAAATAAACCAGATAATGTTTACTTTTTAGGAGATGGAGATAAACTTGCAAGAGGTTTTGGAAATCTTATAAAAAATGCAATTAATTATAGTTATGAAAATACAAATATAGAAATAGAAATTGTGCAAGATGAAAAACATATACAAGTTATATTCAAAAATAAAGGAGATAAAATTCCAAAATACAAATTAGATAAAATATTTGATAAATTTTATAGAGCTGATGAATCAAGGAAAAGTGACAAAGGAGGAGCGGGTCTTGGACTTGCAATTACAAAAGAAATTATAGAATTACATGGTGGAAATATTTATGTGAAAAATGATAATGATTTAATAGAATTTTACATAGAATTTTATAATTTACAAAGTTAATATTATTTAATATAATTACTAAAATATATTAAATATGAAAAGAGGTGCTAAGAAATGAGTAAATATCAACCTTTATGGGAATATATTAAAAATAATAGTGGTGACTTTGTAAAACTATCTTATGAAGAAATAAAAGATGTTCTTGGATTTAATATTGACCATTCTTTCTTAACATATAAAAAAGAATTAAAAGAATATGGATATGAAGTTAGTAAGATATCGATGAAAGAAAAATATATTACATTTAATAAGTTAGAAGTAGACTAATTATAAAAGGAATTAAGTATATACAATTTTTATATTAAAAGAGAACACATATGATGAAAATGTCTTCTTTAAATTTAGGTTTTTAGATAATAGTTTATTAATGGTAAATATGAAAAAATTTATAGATATGATTTGCAAAAGTAGTAATATTCTTAAATTTTTTTCAGTGACAGCAAGAAAATCTTTAAACAAACTTACAATTTACTTTAGCAATTAAAAATCGCTTTGAATATTTGTCAGGGTAATTTCATCAAATATTACAATTCTGTAATATTTGATGAAATTACCCTGTAAAGTAAAGAAAATTGATTGACAAACTAAGATTGATATGTTAAAATAGTCGTTACGAATTTAGAGGGATACCTGTAACCATTCCGAACACAGTAGTCAAACTCTACTTTTCCAGTATTTATATGATTTATTTATCATTTTTAAGTATTGCAAAATTAGAACTGACCTATAATATAACATGTATAAAACAAGAAATCATATAGATACCAAGTATTAATAAAAATACTTGGTGTTTTTGCGTTTTAAAAAACATATTATTAAATTTTTTTGAGGGTTAGAAAAAAGCAATAAAGCTAATGGAGATTGGCAAATTATAAAAAGAGGAGGGATTAAGTTTTAGAAAAATAAATATATAAGAGCAAAAAAGTTACTTAACGTATGTAAGCAAGCTATGTTACTTAAAAAAATATATTTTGGAAAGGAAAAGTAAACTATTATGGAAGAAGAAGTTTTTTTTGAAGAAAAAGAAAAATTAAAAGAGATTGTTCAAAAAATTACAGAAGAAGAATCAGAAATAGAAAGCAATTTGAGTGGTGCAAGCAAAAATTATGATCTAGAAAATATTGCAAATGCAAAAGTATTAGAGTCACAAATAAAAAAATTATCAGACATAAAAAATATAAAAGATAAACCATATTTTGCAAGAATGGATTTTAAAGAAAATACAAAAAAAATAGAAAAGTTCTATATAGGTAAAATTTCAATATTAGATAACAAAACATCATATCCAATTATAGTAGATTGGAGAGCACCAATTGCAAATTTATATTATGAAGGAAAAATAGGAAAAGGAGAATATGAAGCCTTAGGTGAAAAAATAGAAGGAGAAATATTATTAAAAAGGCAATATATAATAGAAAACGGGGAATTAAAAAAATACGTAAATATTAATGTTACAGGTAATGACGAATTATTAGAAAATGCTTTAGAAGAAAAAGCAGATGACAGATTAAAAAATATTGTTGCAACAA
>JAGATI010000188.1 GCA_017621295.1 Clostridia bacterium
ATAATTTTTTTAAAATTTTTTTATTTTTTTATGCATATTTTTTGCAAAGCTTAAAGTCCTCTATTTTACTGACTTTAAGCTCTGCCTTTTATAAATCTATAGTATACTCTTTATTAAAATAATTATTATAAATTACTCTTATTTTAATTCTTCTATAGCTTTTTGTAATTGTATGTCTTGTTCTAATGGTAAATTTGTAATTTGTCTTAATTCTTCTGAAATTTCAATTTTTATTGTAGGTTCTATTCCAACTTTATTAATTTTATTATGATTTGGAGTATAATATTCATCTGTTGTTATTTTTAATCCACTACCATCTTTTAATGGATACACTGTTTGAATTACACCTTTTCCATATGTTGTGTTACCAATTAATGTTGCATTTATATCCTCTTTTAAAATTCCTGCTAAAATCTCAGAAGCACTTGCTGAATATTCATTTACTAAAACAACAACTGGCATATTAATACTTGCATCTTTCTTTGCTTTTACCACATCTTCTTCTTCTGTTTTATCTTTTGTTATTAATAAAATCTTATCTTTCGGAACCATTAATTCTGCTATATTTAATGCTTCATCTACAATTCCTCCACCATTAAATCTTAAATCTATAATTAATGATTTTATATTTTGTTTTTGTATTTCTTTATATTTTTCTAAAAACTCTTCTGAACATCCACCTTCAAAAGATGATATTTTTATATACCCTATATTATCATTTAGTACATTAGAACTAACATGGCTAATTTTTATATTTTCTCTTTTTATATTAAATTCCATTTCTTTATCGTTTCTTACAACTGTTATTTTAACATTAGTTCCAGCTATTCCTTTCATCTTTTTAACAGCTTCATTTAATTGTTCACCAGTAAATTCTTCTTCATCTACTTTTTTTATAATATCACCTGTAAGTAATCCTGCTTTACTTGCTGGAGAATCACCTATTGTTCTTAATACAATAATTGCATTTTGTTTAGTGTCTGCTGTAGTATATATTCCTATCCCCACATATTCTCCTTCTGTTTCTTCTGTAAATTCTTTCATTTCTTCTTTAGTAAAATATTCTGTATATGGATCATTTAAACCTGCAATATATCCTTTAATTGCACTTTCTTTTAGTTCTTCTTCATTAATATCCCCTATATATTTTTTATCCAATATTTCTTTGAAATATGAAAGTGTCTGTTCTAAACTAGAACTTTCTGTTTTAGAATTTTTTATATAATATCTTTCATCATTATTAATAAAACGATATACAAAAGTAGATGTTAATATAAATGTTATAAAAGCCGTTATTATAATGATAATTGTATATTTATATATATTATTTGTTTTTTTTGAATTCATTTTTTTCCTCTTTTCTATTTATAATATTTTATATATATTATACTCTAATATACTTTTTATAGAACAATAGTAAATTGAATTATATCTAATTAATACTTTTATAATTTACATCTAAACGTTATTATTTGTTTTTTAGTATGTATTAATTATATATAATAAAAATGTATTAATTAAATTTATTATTTAGAAACAATTTTTATATTATGGTTTTACTTTTATTTAAAATAAGAGCAAATATTTATTGCTCTTATTTTATCCTTGTAAATATGTAGCAGGATTAACTGCAATGTTATTTACTCTTACTTCAAAATGCAAATGTGGTCCGAGTTGAGTTTCCTGTTGAACCAACTTCCATTATTATATCTCCTTGTTTAACATTTTCTCCTACTTTAGTTAATATTGCTTGTCCGTGTCCATAAAGTGTAGATATTCCTCCACCATGATTTACAATTACACAATTTCCATATCCGCCTAAAACACCTGCATAACTTACTACACCATCACTTGCTGCAATTACTTTTGCTCCAAAGCCCGCATTACCTATATCTATTCCTGTATGTCCTTTTACAACTCCTTGTATTGGATGTTCTCTCATTCCAAATGGCGATGTTATATATGTACCAGATTTTGCAACTGGCCACATCATTACTCCACCTGTGTATTGAAGTTCATAACTTGTGTTTCCATTTGCTAATCTAATTTGATTTTCTATTTTAGTTTCTTCTATTTTGTATTCTTTTATTTGATCTTGTAATGTTTTTTCTTCTTCTGTTAATTTTTCCATTTTGCTTTTTTGGAGTGTCTTAGAATTTTTTAAAGTAGTAGCCATACTTATTGCTTGTTCTTTTAAATCTTGTAACTCTTTTTCTTCTTCTTCTAATTTATTCTTTGTTTGTTCTAATTCGCTTTTTTGAACTTCGATTTTAGATAGCAATTTAGAATCATAATCTGCTAATTGTTCTATTAAATAATAATTTGAGATAAAATCTGTTATATTACTAGATGAAAGTAGTACATCTAAATATGTTGTATCTCCTGCTTCATATAGTGCTACTAATCTATCTTGAAAAAGTTTTTCATTTTTATCGTATTCTTCTTTTACTTTACTATATTTTCCATTTATCTCTTTAATATTTTTTTGAGAATCAATAAGTTTATCTTTTAAGCCATTAATTTGATTTTCATATTCTGTAATTTTATCATCTAATTCCTGTATTTCTTTAACTGCATCTGATATTTCACCTTGTACATACTCTAGTTTTTGACTTTGCTCTTCAATCTTACCTGCTATCTCATCTTTTTTATCATCTAAACTTTCAGCAAATGTAGAAAAAGAAAGGTTAAAGATCATCAATAGAATAATTAAAAATGAAATAAGTGTCCTATTCATGAGAATTTCTCCTTTCTTTTGCTTATGTATTTATTTCGCTAATATTATTATATAATATTTATTTTTTTCTTTCAATGGATATTTTTTCTAAAATTAATTTATATATAGTTAAGTGGATTAACTGCTGTACCATTAAGTCTTACTTCAAAATGTGCATGTGGTCCAGTTGATGCTCCAGTCGAACCTACAGTTAATACAGGAGTTCCTTTGCTTACTTTTTGACCTGCACTTACTAATATAGTGGTTCCATGTGCATATCTTGTAGTTATTCCATTTCCATGACTTATAACTACATAATTTCCATATCCTCCATTATATCCATAACTTGCAATTAGTACTGTTCCATCATCTGCTGCCACAAATTTTGCACCTGTTGGAGCTCCAACATCTATTCCTGAATGTAACTTCCATGTATGGTATATAGGATGTATTCTATATCCAAAATTTGAAGTAATATTTCTATATCCAGGTATTGGCCAAGTCATCTTTCCACTTGAAGTTACTGTTCCACTATTTCCTCCTGAGGCACCTGTATTTCCTACATTGCCAGTATTACTTGAGTTTTCTTTGTTACTTGTATTTCCACTAGTTGTTTGATTTTTCTTTGCATCTTCTTCTGCTTTCTTTTTTCTAGCTTCTTCTTCTGCTTTTGCTCTTCTTTCTGCTGCTGCAATTTTTTCCATTTCAGCATTATATGCAGCAAGCTCACCTTCTAATTTTTTTTCTTCTTCTGTAAGACTATCAACTTTAGCTTGTTTTGTATTTTTGTCACTCTTTAATTTTTCACTTTTTTCTGCAATTTGACTTTTAGTTTTATCTATTTCTTGTTTCTTAGTTTCTAATTCTTTTTTATCATCTTCTATTTCCTTTTTAGTATTTTCTATTGCATTTAAAACTTCTGTATCACATTTTGTAAGTTGTTCTACTAAATAATAACTAGAAATAAAATCTGTAATGCTTCCTGATGTTAATAACATGTCTAAATATGTAGTATCTCCTGCCTCATATAATGCAACTAATCTATCTTGAAGAAGTTTATCTTTTTCTTCAAATTCTTCTTCTTTTTGTTCTATTTCTTTTGTTTTATCTGAAATACTACTAGTTAATTCTGTAATTTTATCATTTAAATCTGATATTTCCTTTTCTGTAGAAGCAATTGATGTATTTAATTTATCTATTTCTGATAATACTCCTGATTTTTCATCTTTTACATCTTGTAATTCTTCTTTTTTATTATTAATTTGATTTTGAACTTTACTTTTTTCATCATTAGATGCTGCCAAAATATTTGTAAAACTAAAACTAATTAACAACATTGCAAGTATACTTGCTACTATTTTCTTTTTCATATGCATCTTACTCTCCTTATCCTTATACATCTAAATATTTTCTCATAGAAATTATACTTCCTAAAGTTCCTATGCCAATACCTAAAGCTAGATATACTATAATTATTAATGCAAACATGTCTGAGAAAGTTAATAAATCAATATTTATTACATTTGCTCCTAATGTAGTTATTAATTTTTCAGATATTAGGTTATATGATATTCCTAATAACATTATAGAAATTAAAGCAGATATAACTCCAATAATTATACCTTCTACTATAAAAGGCCATCTAATAAAATTATTTGTAGCACCTACATATTTCATAATTGATATTTCTCTTCTTCTTGCATGAACAGTTAATTTTATTGTATTTGCTATAATAAATACTGATATAACTACTAATAATACAAGTATTGTACCAGAAACAATTCTAACTAAATTTGCAACTTTTATTAATGCATTTATTGTGTTTCCTCTTAATTGGATATCATCCTTAACACCTTCAAATTCTTTAATTATATCTCTTACTTCTTCGCTTTTACTTAAATCTGTTAAAGTAACTATGTATGACGCTGGAAAAGGATTATTTTCTTCGTAACCAGAAAGCAAGAATTGTTTATCTCCAACCTTTTCTTTCATTTGATTTAAAGCATCTTCCTTAGAAACAAATTCTACTTTATTTACATCACTTAAAGCTCTAATTTTATCACCTAATTCAGTTATGCCTTTTTCTGATACATCATCTTTAATAAAAACTTGCATACCTTGTTGCATTTCTAGTTCACTCATTATATGATTTATGTTTTCTCCAATCATGAAAAACACACCAAAAATTATCATTGTTGCACACATAATCATTAAAGATGCACCTGTTGATTTTTTATTTTTTAAAACATTTTTAAAACCTTCACCTATTAAATAACTAAGTATATTATATTTCACTATTATAACCACCTTTTTTATCATCTCTTATGATATTACCTTTTTCTATTTGTATAACTCTTTTTTTCATTTTGTCTACAATATCTTTTGCATGTGTTGCTACAACTACTGTTGTTCCTCTTAAATTTATATCATTTAAAAGTGTCATAATATCCCATGCAGTATCTGGATCAAGATTTCCGAGTTGGTTCGTCTGCAATTAACATTGATGGATTATTAACTAGTGCTCTTGCTAAAGCAACTCTTTGTTGCTCTCCTCCTGACAATTCATTTGGATATACTTTAGCTTTTGCACTTAATCCAACTAATGATAATACCATTGGTACCTGTCTTCTAATATGCCTTGGAGTTGCTTTTACTATATACATAGCAAATGCAACATTTTCATATACAGTTTTATCTGGTAATAATCTAAAGTCTTGGAACACTACTCCCATACTTCTTCTTAAAAAAGGTACCCTTTTAGGTTTTAAGAAAGTAGTATCTTTTCCATTTATAATTATATTTCCTGATGTTGGTTCTTCTTCTTTTAAGATTAATTTTATTAATGTTGATTTTCCAGAACCTGAACTTCCTACTAAGAAAGCAAATTCACCTTTATCTATTTTAAAGTTAGCATTATGAACAGCTTCTGTACCTGTTCCATAAGTTTTGTTAACATTTCTAAATTCTATCATTTTAAAGCTCCTTACATATAATAAGACATTTTTATTAATTTTTTTATTTATGATATCAGTAAAACGTTTTATTTGCAATAGCTTATTTAGAAAAAAATAGTATAAAAATCACCTTTATTTGGCTTTTATACTATTTTTCTCCTATTTTCTTTATTTTTAAAAATTCACAAAAAATTCACATTTCTTTTTTTGCAAAAAATAATGGTTTGTTTTGACAAATTTCTAAATATAAAAGAGTTTTTATACTCTTAAAGAACAAAAATCATCAAAATATTCTATCCATTTTATCAACCTTATCTCAACTTTTACTATTTTGTTTTTTCACTTCTTCTATAATTGAATCTGCATCAATCTTAAAATATTTTATTAATTCTTCTGCTTTACCAGATTTTCCAAATGTATCTTTTATTCCCATTCTTGTTACTAAACAAGGGGACTCTTCTGCTAAAACCTCACAAATAGCTGAGCCTAGTCCTCCAATTATATTATGATCTTCTACTATAATTATTCTATCTGTTTCCTTTGCACATTTTACAATTAATTCTTTATCTATTGGTTTTATTGTATGAATATCTACAACTCTTACATTTATATTACTTTTCTTAAGTTCATCTTGTGCTTTTAATGCCTCTGCTACTGTAATACCTGTTGCAAAAATAGTAGCATCTTTTCCTTTTCCTATCTGAACCCCTTTTCCTATTTCAAACTTCTCATTTTCATTATATATTATAGGTGTGGCAAGTCTTGATAATCTTAAGTATACTGGTCCATCTATTTTAGAAATTTCTTTAACAGCCCATTTCGTTTCTATATCATCTGATGTAGATATAACTGTCATATTTGGTACACTTCTCATCAAACTAATATCTTCTAACATCTGATGTGTTGCTCCATCTTCTCCTACAGTTACTCCTGCATGTGTAGCACATATTTTTACATTTAAATTTGGATAACAAATACTATTTCTTA
Source organism: Clostridia bacterium (assembly GCA_017621295.1). Next base: position 6,658 of record JAGATI010000188.1, read on the forward strand.
TTTGGTCATATGCCCTTCCTGCAGCAAACATAGCAAAAGTACTTGCATATGGTATTTTCCCACACGTAGCAAAACCGTGCTGCAGTTCCTATCATATCTTGTTCTGAAATTCCCATTTCAAAAAATCTTTCTGGGAATTCTTTTGCGAAAATATTTGTTTTTGTTGCTGATGATAAATCTGCATCTAATACAACAATATCTTTATTTTCTTTTCCTAGCTCTTTTAAAGCTTCACCATAGCTTTGTCTTGTTGCAATCTTTTTAGTTAAGTTCATATCTGTTCCTCCTCTTTTGATTTATGTGATATCATTTTTTATTATTATTTGTAATAAGTTGCTTCTCACTTTTTTGGTGTTTTATCATTTTTAACAACTTTCATTTTTCAATTTTTATTTTGTTGCTTTTACTTTATAGCTTATTTATCACTTTTACTTTATTAGTAAACTCTACAAATCATTTTTAAGTTCTTCTATAGCTTGTTTATGCTCTTCTTCATTTGGTGCTTTTCCATGCCATGAAGCTTTATTTTCCATATATGATACACCTTTTCCTTTTATTGTTTTTGCTATTATTGCTGTTGGTCTTTCCTTTATTTGTTTTGCAACATTAAAAGCATTTAATACTTCTTCTATATTATTTCCATCTATTTGTATAACTTCAAAACCAAAACTTTTAAACTTCTCTTTAATATTTTTTAGTCCTTTTACTTCTTCAATTGTTCCATCTATTTGTAAATTATTATTATCTACTATTACACATAAATTATCTAATTTATATTTAACTGAAGTCATTACTGCTTCCCAAACCTGACCTTCTTCGATTTCTCCATCCCCAAGCAAACAGTACACTCTATATCCATCTTTATTTAATTTAGACGAAAGTGCCATTCCATTTGCTACAGACAATCCTTGTCCTAAAGAGCCACTTGTCATATCAACTCCAGGAACTTTATTCATATCTGGATGTCCTTGTAAATTACTTTCTATATTTCTAAAACTTAATAACTTTTCTTTTTCGAAGTACCCTTTTCTAGCAAGTGTACTATATAATGCTGGAGAACAATGTCCTTTTGATAGTACAAATCTATCTCTTTCCTTTGCATAAGGATTTTTAGGATCTATATTCATTTGGTTAAAATATAAAACTGCTAAAATATCTGCACAAGATAGAGAACCTCCTGGATGACCAGATTTACCATTATAAACAGCTTCTATAATTCCTATACGAATATCATTTGCAATTTTTTCTAAAGCTTTTACATCTGTTATTTTCATAAATATAACCTCCTTCTTTTGTATATTCTCATTTATATCATATGAATTTAATTTTTACAATGATTTATAACTCAAATAAAAAAATGAAAACTATATGTTACTGTTCAGCATTAATTTTGAAATTACATATAAAATTAGTCCGTATCCTGTGTATTTATATATAAATATACAGGATACTACTCTACTGTTTTAATATTTACACTCAACAGTAACAACTATATTATACTTTTCATTAAAAAATCAATAATTTGACTTCCAAGTTCATTTTCTTTTCCTCTATAATTATGTCCTGCTCCATCAATATATCCAATATCACATGATTTATTTTTAATTTTGCTTCTCATTACTTCTACTAATTTATCCGCTTCTTGCATAATTAATTCATTTTTATTTCCCCATCTCATAAATATAGGAATTTCTATTTTATTTAATTCTTTAAAATCATATAATTCGTCACTATATCTTGCAAAATCTATATCCTTATTATTTTTTACAAAATTCAAAAATGTATCTGGGCACATTGGAAGTATTGCACCTTCTACTGTGATTACTTTTTTTCCATTTCCTTCTCTTTGTTTTCTTTCCATATCTGAAATTAATTTATCTATATCATTTTGAAAAAAGAAGTTAATTGCAACTGGTATATCTACCATTGATAATAAAATTATCGATTTTATTTTACTTAATAATTCTATTTCATTTTGATTTTGAATTTTTGTATATGTATATACAATCTTTGTACATCCTAAGCTATGACCTTGTAAATGAATTTTATTATATCCTTTATCCAACATTTTTAAAATTGCTGCTTTTATATCATAATAACAATCTTCAATACATTCTAGACTAGAACCTGACAATATCTTTTCTGCTTTTCCATTTTGCTTTTTAGTAATAGAATTAATCAAGTCATGCCCTCTATTATTAAAACAAAAATATGATATATTACTTTTAGTAATTTCTTCTGCTAATATATCATCTCTTTTCTTCATACAATTACTTTGCATTCCATGTACAGCAATTACTACTTCTTCAGTTTTATTTTTAGGTTGATGTAATAAACCACATAATTCTACGCCATCGTCTGTTTCAAAATATATTTTTTGTAAATTCATTTTTATACCTGGCCTTTCTTTTTTATCAATACTTCATTTTTATAAGTCAAATTTTTATATTTTAGAATATATATATCACATCTCGTTTTTTATTACAATAATAAACATTTTTATTCTATTAAGGTACCTGCTATTTGTTCAAAATTTTCTTATTATCTAAATTTTCAATTCTCTTTATTCCTGAAGTATGTTGCAAAATATCAAATTGTTTTTTAGCAATTTGATTCATTCTCTCTAATCTTTTACTTTGTGCTATTCCTTGACTTATCATTTCAGCATTTAGATTTTCCAAATTAACTAAGATAACCAATTGTAATATATTTGCATAATCTCGCATATTTCCATCCAAGTTAGGATTTTTATCTTTCCATTCTTTCGCTGTCATTCCAAATAAAGCTACATTTAATGTATCTGCTTCATTTGCATACACATATTGTTTTTGACTTTCAGTTAAAGTTGGAATGATATTTTCCTTTATACTATCTGTGTGTATTCTATAATTAGTTTTTGCAAGTTCTCTTCTTACAGACCACTCAACTTTATTTTGATAGCTTTCATTTTGTTTTAGTCTTTCAAATTCTTTTATTAAGTATAATTTAAATTCAACATTCAACCAACTTGCAAATTCAAAAGCTAAATCTGGATGAGCATAAGTTCCAATACTATATTTGCCACCTTTTGAAATTAATCCTATTGCATTTGTTCTTTGAATCCATTGTTTAGGACTCATTGTATATGAAGATGTTCCAATTTCATTAATTCTAATTTCACGATATTCCGTGAAATTAAAATTTTCATTGTTCAATTCTTCCCATAATCCTACATATAAAGCAGTATCTTTATTGCTTAACCAGTGAATAATAACATTGGATGGATTTTTATCATTTTTAAATTTTGCCAAGTCAGTTAATGAAATATAATCTACATTTCCAACCCTCATAATTCCAATTAAATTATCTTTTACTTTTATTTCTGTTTTTATAATTTCTTTTTTCATTTATATCACAACCTTATTTATTTTTATATCATTCTAAAACATTTGTTCTTTGTTGTCAATGCTTTTATTATTTTTTATTTTAAAGTTTATACTATTAAATAAATATAATGCAACTTTATTTTGCTGTATTGAATCCATTTCCATAATTTTAGCTGAAGCAAATATTATATAAGGGTAATTTGCAAAGTTGATAGTAGTTGTTCTGTATTCAATATTAATTTCTTTTAGTAAATCATCAAAATATTCCCCTTTTCAGAAAGAGAATATTTTAGTTTCATATAATAAAAAACAACCTGCAAACTTTATAGCTTGCAAGTTGTTATAAATTGGTGGAGGTGAGGAGAGTCGAACTCCTGTCCAATAACTCTTCCATACAAATTTCTCCGAGTGCAGTTTGTTATTTATATTCCCTAAAAGTACGTAAACAAACATACTTACTTTTAAGTATCTATATAAATACCCCCTATTTTCTATAGAAAAAAATAGCTTCGTTTCCCACTAGTTCGTCGCCTTATTCAAAAACGTGGGCATTAATGATAAGACGTCGCAGCATCTTAGGCAGCGAATGCTAATTCGTTATTATCAGCGTTTATATTTATTTTTGCTTTTTTATAGTGGCCAAAGCAACCATCCACTACTCGCTATTTGTACTTCTAAATTACTGTCGAAACCAATTACACCCCCATATACATTACTATTATATCCGAAATTTATAAAATATACAATATTTTTTTATATTTTACTTGCATCTTATTTTTCTTTATGCTATTATAATGTATGTAGCACTTAGGGGTATAGTGTCAATGGTTAGCACGATGGTCTCCAAAACCACAAGTCTGAGTTCGAGTCTTAGTACCCCTGCCAAATAAAGATTAGAACTTTAAAGTTCTAATCTTTTATTTTATCAAAACTATTTATTTTTAGATACATAGTCTATTTTATAATTATGTGTGCCTTTGAGAGAAACGAGAAAGGAATGGAATTTTATATGAAAAAATTAATTGATTTAATAAAAAAATTTTGTACTAAAGAAGTAATATTTTATGGAATATTTGGTGTCCTTACAACTATAATTAATATTGGTGTATTCTATTTACTATCAAAATTTATGCATATTGAAGAAAATCTTTCGAATAATATTGCTATTATTGTAGCTGTTCTATTTGCATATTTTACTAATAGAAAATTGGTATTTAATTCAACTGCATCTAACTTTAAAGAAAATCTAATTGAATTTGGCAAATTTATTTTAGGAAGATTATTCACTATGATTATAGAGTCTGTTCGGATTCTTTTTACTATTTAATGTTTTACATATTCAAGAATTAATAAGTAAAACATCTATAACAGTTATAGTTATTATATTAAACTTTTTTATTAGTAAATTTTTTGCTTTCAAAAAATGAATTTAAAAATAAGTTATATAAATTTTAATTTATTTTTTAAACATACATTTTATTTATTTTTTAACTTGCATTTTATTTATTTTTTTAACTTATATTTTATTTATTTTATAAAGTAATTTAATATTTCGGGGGCTACTAGAAAATTTAAGGAGGTAATCTTATGTCTAGTAGTTTTTTTAAACGTTTTTATTCTATAATCATTTCAATTTTTATTATTACACTTTCAATAAATTTCTTTTTTATTCCAACAATTTCAGGTAATATAAACATGGATAACTTTAATTCTATATCTTTTGATTTAGCTTCTACTAACACAATTCACAGTATAGAAATTACTACTACTGGATTTACATGGCCACTTCCACGGTTATAGAACTATTTCTTCCCCTTTTGGAAGAAGAAGTTCTCCAACTAAAGGAGCTTCTTCTTATCATAGTGGAATTGACATTCCAGCACCACCTGGTACTAATATATTTTCTGCTGAATCTGGCACAGTTATACTTGCTAAATTTAATGGTTCTGGGGGATGCACTGTTATTGTTTCATCTGGTTCTTATCAATTCACCTATTGTCATGTATCTCCTAGTTTTTTAGTTTATCAAAATCAATATGTAAAAAAAGGAGACTTAATTGCTCAAGTTGGACCTAAAAATGTATATGGTTTTTCTAATAATCCTTATAAGGATTCAAATGGAAATCCTACAAATGGTGCTACAACCGGACCACATTTACATTTTGCAATAAAAAAAGACGGCACAGCCGTCAATCCATTAAACTATTTTTAAGTTTTACATATCTTCATCATCGTCATCTTTATCTAATTCAAAATCCTCTTCCAAATCATCATCTTCTTCAATACCTAAGCAACCTGAACAAGAAGAGCAGCTACCTGTACAACATTCTTCTTCGTTCCAATCTAATTCTATTGTATTGTGACACTCTGGACATTCAATTTCTTGATTTACATCTGTTTCAACATTTGATGTAAATACATTATTACAATAAGGACAAACTATTTCAAATTCATAATCATCTTCATTATAATCATCATAAATATCATTTTTCATATTTTCTACTATATTTTGTACTTTATTTAATTTTTTCTCTAATTTACTTTGATTTTCTTCTAAATCATTTATTTTTGATTTAGAATAATTAGACATATTATCAAACATACTCATAAACATTGTAGATATTTCATTTATTTTTTCTTTAACAAAACTTAATTCTTCTTCATTTTGTATGTTTTTTTCAATTTCTTCTATGATTCTATCATATTTTTTTATAAATTCAGACATGTAAAAACATCCTTTCTTTTATACTCTTTCCATATATTCGCCAGTTCTAGTATCTATTTTTATAGTATCACCTATATTAACAAATAATGGAACATTTATTGTATATCCGTTTTCTAATGTTGCTGGTTTACCAGATGTAGTTGTTGTATTTCCAGCAAATCCTGGTTCTGTATATGTAACTTGTAATTCAACAAACATTGGAGGTTCTACTGCAAAAACATTTCCTTTAAAAGATAATATTTTTACATTCATATTTTCTTTTATGTATTTTAAGGC